>NZ_JBEZWH010000057.1:0-733 GCF_040703975.1 Spirillospora sp. NPDC029432 | reverse complement strand
CCAGGACCCCGCGGCCCTCCGCGACGAGGCCCTCGCCCTCCTCCACCGCCTGCGCCGCGCACCGTCCCCCGCCTACGTCGGTTACTTCGGCAGCGAGGAGCTGGTGATGCGGGCCGGCAGGCCCCTGGTCAGGTTGTCGAGGTTGCCCAGGCCCGAGCCGTTCCCGGCCGCGCCGTCACGGTGGATCGGGACGCCCAGCGACCGCAGCAGCGTGCGGACGGCCTCACCGGTGTCGGGGTTCTGCGCGGGGGCCTGCTGGGCCCCCGGCTTGGCGCCCGGCTGGGCCCCGGGCTCGGCGCCCGGCTTGGCGGCCGGCTCAGCGCCCGGCTTGGCCTCCGGCTTGGCACCCGGCCCGGCCTCCGGCTTGGCGTCCGGCGCGGGCCCGGCCTTGGGCTTGTACGCGGACGCCGGCGTGAAGACGGCGCTGGAGCCGGGGATCTTCTCCATGATCGGCAGGCCGTCGGTGAGCTGCTGGGTCAGGCCCTGGACGCCGGGCAGTCCGGACGCGTCGGGCAGCCCGGCGCTGCCGAGGATGCCGAACCCGGCGAGCAGGTCGCTCGCGAGCGGTCCGGGCGGCGGCACGGCCTTGCCGACCCGCTTGGTGGACGGCAGCTGCGACGGCGGCCGCTTGACGATCGGCCGGCCGGCGGGCTCGCCGGCCGCGGCCCCGCCGCCGGCCGGCTGCTGCGCGGCGCGCGGCGCGGCGCCGCCCGGCGCGAGCGGCGTGCCGAGC
>NZ_JBEZWH010000056.1:0-52951 GCF_040703975.1 Spirillospora sp. NPDC029432 | reverse complement strand
GCACCCCCCGCTGGGGGACTTCGTCCCCCAGGCCCCCTTTGGGCTTCGCCCTTGCCCAACCCCGGGGTCCTGTGGAATCCGGGGTCCTGGAAGGATTCGCGCATGGACCCCCACGACCCCCACGACCCCCTGGCGCGGCTGCGGGTCGCGGCGGCGCGGCGCGAGCGGGCGGGGCTGCGGCGGCGGCTGCGGGCCCGTACCGGCGACCATGACGGGCTCATCGACCTGGCCTCCAACGACTACCTCGGGCTCTCGCGGGATCCGCGGCTGATCGAGGGGGCGACGGCGGCGGCGCGGGAGTACGGGACGGGGTCGACCGGGTCGCGGCTGGTCACCGGGACGACCGGGCTGCACGCGGAGCTCGACCGGCGGCTGGCGGCGCACGCCGGCAGCGCGGCGGGGCTCGTGTTCTCCTCCGGCTACCTGGCCAACCTGGGCGCCGTGGCGGGGCTGGCGGGGGCGGCCGATCTGGTGGTGTCCGACCAGGTCAACCATGCCTCGATCGTGGACGCCTGCCGGCTGTCCCGGTCCCGGGTGGTGATCGTTCCGCACCGGGACGTGGCGGCGGTCGAGCACGCCCTGGCCGGACGGGACGAGGAGCACGCGCTCGTCGTCACCGACGCCGTCTTCTCCGTGGACGGCGACCTGGCGCCGCTGGCCGAGCTGCACCGCGTCGTACGGGCCCACGGCGCCCTCCTGGTCGTCGACGAGGCGCACGCGCTGGGCGTCGTCGGCGAGCGGGGGCGGGGCGCCGCGCACTCCGCGGGGCTGGCCGGGGAGCCCGACGTGGTGCTGACGCTGACGCTGTCCAAGGCGCTCGGCTCCCAGGGCGGCGCCGTGCTCGGGGCGCCTGAGGTGATCGAGACGCTGGTGGACACGGGGCGCGCGTTCATCTTCGACACGGGGCTGAACCCGCCCGCCGTGGGCGCCGCGCTGGCGGCGCTGGACGTCCTGGACGCGGAGCCCGGCCTGCCCGCCCGGGCCCGCGAGCGGGCCCGGCGCATGGCGGAGATCGCCGCGGGGCTGGGGCTGGAGACCACCGAGGAGCCCGCCGCCGCGGTCGTCCCCGTGTTCCTGGGAGAGCCGGAGGCGGCCGTACGGGCCGCGGAGATCTGCGCCGAGGCGGGGGCCAGGGTCGGCTGCTTCCGGCCGCCGTCCGTCCCGAAGGGGCGCGCCTGCCTGCGGCTCACCGCCCGCGCCACCGTCGGCGAGGCGGACCTCACAGCCCTGCGCGGGGCTCTGTCGGCCGTCGCCGGGCTGCACCGACCATAATCTTCATAGTTAACATCGGGGACAACCGATGATGAACGTGAGGAGAGACCGTGACGGAGGTCAGGGGCGGGCCCCGGCACGGGGGCGGGTACGAGCGCGCGCCGCTCGGCGACATCGGCAAGCACCACTCGGTCCAGGCGCCCCGCATCCCCAAGTACTACAAGCTGAAAGAGCTGCTGGTCGAGCTGATCCAGTCGCTGCCGCCGGGCAGCCCGCTGCCGCCCGAGCGCACGCTCGCCGAGAAGTACGAGACGTCCCGCACGACCGTCCGGCAGGCCCTGGCCGAGCTGGTCATCGAGGGCCGGCTCCAGCGCATCCAGGGCAAGGGCACCTTCGTCGCCAAGCCGAAGGTCTCCCAGGAGCTCCAGCTGGTCAGCTACACCGAGGACATGCGCCACCACGGCCTGCGCCCGGAGACCCGCATCCTGGAGATCGGGTACGTGTCGGCGGACGAGCGGCTGGCGACCCTGCTGGGAATCCGGCCGGGGGGCCGGGTGCTGCGGATCCACCGCCTCCGGCTGGCCGACGGCGAGGCGATGTCGATCGACACCTCGCACCTGCCGGCCCGCCGCTTCCCCGGCCTGCGCCGCGAGCTGCCCCGCCACCACTCGCTGTACGAGACGCTGGCCACCGCGTACGACGTCCACCTCACCGAGGCCGAGGAGACGATCGAGACCGTCCTGGCCACCCCGCACGACGCCCAGCTCCTGGCCGTCGACGTCGGCCTCCCGCTGCTGCTGCTGTCCCGGCACGCCTTCGACGCCACCGGCCAGCCCGTCGAGTGGGCCCAGTCCCTCTACCGCGGCGACCGGTACAAGTTCATCACCCGGCTGCGCCGCGACTGAGCCTCAGAGGGTCCTAGAGGGTTCTAGAGGGTCTTGGAGAGGGCCTTGATGGGCATCTGGAGCTCGCTGAGGAGGTCCAGGTCCTTCTCGGCGGGGCGGCCGAGGGTGGTCAGGTAGTTGCCGACGATGATGGCGTTGATGCCGCCGAGCATGCCCTCGCGGGTGCCGAGGTCGCCGAGGGTGAGCTCGCGGCCGCCGGCGTAGCGCAGGATCGTGCGGGGCAGGGCCAGCCGGAACGCGGCGATGGTCTTCAGCGCCTCGGGGCCCTCGACCAGCGGATGGTCGGCGAACGGGGTGCCGGGACGCGGCGCCAGGAAGTTCAGCGGCACCTCGTCGGGCTCCAGCTCGGCCAGCTGGCCGGCGAACTCGGCGCGCTGCTCGACGGTCTCGCCCATGCCGATGATCCCGCCGCAGCACACCTCCATTCCGGCCGCCTTGACCATGCGGAGGGTGTCCCAGCGCTCCTCCCAGCTGTGCGTGGTGACGACGCTGGGGAAGTGCGAGCGGGCGGTCTCCAGGTTGTGGTTGTAGCGGTGGACGCCCATGGCGGTGAGCTCGTCCACCTGCTCCTGGGTGAGCATGCCGAGCGAGCACGCGATGTTGATCTCGACGGCCGCGTTGATGGCGTCGATCCCCTCGCGGACCTGCTTCATGAGCCGCTCGTCGGGGCCGCGTACGGCGGCGACGATGCAGAACTCGGTGGCGCCGGTCTTCGCGGTCTCCTTGGCCGCCTCCACCAGTTCGGGGATGTTCAGCCAGACCGCGCGGACCGGGGAGGTGAACTGGCCCGACTGGGAGCAGAAGTGGCAGTCCTCGGGGCAGCCGCCGGTCTTGAGGGAGACGATGCCCTCCACCTCGACCTCGGGGCCGCACCAGCGCATCCGGACCTCGTGGGCGAGCGCGAGCAGTTCCTCGAGCCGGTCGTCGGGCAGCGTCAGGCACTCCAGGACCTGCTCGCCGGACAGGCCGCGGCCCTCCTCCAGCACCTGCCGGCGGGCCGTTTCGAGGATGTCGCTCACGGATTCTCCTTTGTGGGGTGGCTTCACGTTAGGGGGTCGTGGTCGGCCCGGAAGACGGCGGGGTCGAACGTCCCGCCGAACGGGGGCGCCAGCGCGGCGTGCGCGGCGAGCAGGAACTCGGCGGGTTCGAGGGAGCCGGCGCCGGCCGGGAACGCGCCGGCCAGCGGGCGGGCCGCGATCGTCTCCAGGTCGCGGACGTTGCTGCGCATGGCGAGGTCGGGCTTCTCCGGCCACTCGCCGATGACGACGCCGGCGGGCTGGACGCCGCGGTGCGCCATCGCCTCCAGCGTCAGCGCCGTGTGGTTGAGCGTGCCGAGGTCGGGACGGGCCACCACGACGGCGGCCGCGCCGAGCCAGCGGGCCAGGTCGGCGACCGTGGTCCCCTCGTCGTCGTAGCGGACGAGCAGGCCGCCGGCGCCCTCGACCAGGACGAGGTCGCGGGACTCGGCCAGCGCGTGGACGCGTTCGGCCGCGTCGGTGAGGCGGAGCGGCGGCAGGCCCGCGTGCCGGGCGGCCGCGGCGGGCGACAGCGGATCGGGGAAGCGGGCGTACTCGTGCAGGTCGGCCACGCCCGCGAGCCGGCGGACGTCGTCGAGGTCGCCGGGCTCGCCCGGCGCCGCCCCGGTCTGGCCGGGCTTCACCACGGCGACGGCGGCGCCGCGGGCCGCCGCCAGGGCCGCCAGTGCGGCGGTGACGATCGTCTTGCCGACGCCGGTGCAGGTCCCGGTCACCACGAGCACGCTCACGAGCGGCACCCTAGTACGGCGCCGCCGGGGCGGGCCCGCACGGAACCGACAGGGTTGACGGCCCGGTCTTTGTACGGCCGGGAACCGGTCAAGGGCGAGCGGCGTCCAAGCCTCATGGCCGATCCGTGCGTACGCTTCGGGAGCGTGGTGAATCGGGGGGTCGCCGTGGCGCTCACCGGGGCCGTGGCCCTGGTCGCGTGCGGCGGCGGGCAGGAACCGGCGCGGTCGGAGCCGCCGCGATCGGAAGCGGCACGGCCGGATCCGCCGCGGGACGACTCGCTCGCGCTGCGGTGGCGGATGACGGGCGGGATCGCGGGGCTGGGCGGGCCCGGGACCCTTCCGGAGTTCTCGCTGTACGCCGACGGGCGCGCGATCGTGCCGCTGAGGTCGAACGCCCCGGTCCCCGCGCTGCGGGAGTACCGGCTGCGGCCCGAGGCGTTGCGGAAGCTGCTGCTCGAGGCGCGCGCGGCCGGCCTGGACCGGTCGCGGACGCACGGCTCCGAGGCGCAGATCGCCGACGCGATGGTCCTCTTCATCACCATGGGCGAGGCGCGGACGCGGGTCGTCCAGCCGGAGGCCCAGCATGTCCCGGCGGTGAGCTTCTGGAAGCGGCTGGACCCCAAGGGATGGCCGCAGGCCGATCAGGCGGCGCCGCCGGCGGCGTACCGGGCTCCCCGGATCGCGGCGCTCGCCGGGGAGAGCCCCGCGACCGACGGCCGGCGGGTGTCGGACTGGCCCGTCGACCGCCCGCTCGGCGAGGGCGTGCGCGCCGCCGGCGGGCTCTGCACCGTCTACACGGGCGAGGACCGCGACACGGTGTTCAAGCACATCGCCACCGCGATGGACGACCGCCGCTGGCGCAGCGGCGGCAGGCTCTACTCCGTCCGCCTGCGCCCCATGCTCCCCGACGAGAGGACCTGCGAGGACATCACCCGGAGCTGACGCCGGAGCCGGCCGGTCACTCCAGTTCGGCGGCGACCTCGCGGGCGGTGGCGGCGAGGTCGGGCGGCAGCTGGTCCAGGCGGTCGTCCAGGTCGTCGGCGAAGCGCAGCCGGCCGAGGCCGGACGGCGCCGGCACGGCCTCGGGCATCCACGCGGAGTGGATCAGGAACGGCAGCGTCGTGCCGCGCGGCGGCGCCAGCACGGCGACGGGGCCGCGCGACACGTCGGCCGCGTCGAACAGCTCCACCCGGAACCGGTCGTCGTTGTGGACGGCGACGACGAGGTAGCCGTCATGCCCGCCGGGGTCGGTGCCCGCGTAGCGCGTACGGCCGGCGCCCCCCGGCGCGCGGGGGACGAACGACGGCGAGGTCGGGTAGTCGTCGAGCGCGAACGTCCATTCGGCGAGCGGCTTGAGGTCGTCGCGGTCGTGGGTGACCAGGACGGCGGGCGTCTCCTCGCGGGGGAAGAGGGCGGGATCGACGCGGCCGGCGTAGTTGTCCAGCGCGCGCCGGTTGACGGCCTCCGGATGGAAGCCGATGTAGACCAGGTGGTGGCGGGTGGGCGCGGTCTGCCCCTCCAGGCTCCAGTCGATCGCCGACAGCTCGGCCTGCCACCAGCGTTCCGGGTCGTACGCGCGGGCGCGCTCGGTCACCCGGCCGGTCTCGGGGTCGAAGCGCAGCAGGGTGGTGAGGGCGGGGCTCATGCCGTGGCAGTACATCCCGCGCAGGGCGGGGTCGACGGGCCGGCCGTACGCGTCGGTGTCGTCCTCCCGCAGGTACATGCCGATGTCGACGCCCGGCGTGTGCTCCATGACGACGTCGATCCCGGCGGAGTCGTCGTAGCGGGCGTAGAAGTGGTTGACCTCGGGCGCGATCCGGAACTCGGCGCAGCCGACGGTGTCGCGGGCGGGGTCGAGGTCGTCCTTGCGGATCAGCAGGACGGGGCCGTCGGGGTTGTTGGCTACGGTGCGCTCGCCGCCGAAGACCTCCTCCGGGTCGATCTTGTACGCGGTGTCGGCGAGCACCAGCCAGTCGCGGGTCTGCGTGATGGTGTGGGTGGCCTGCGGGAGCGTGGCCCCTTCGACGAGCCAGCGGCTGACGCGGCTGCCGGTGCCGTCGTGGCGGATCACCGAGACGGCGCCGGTCATGACGTCCCGGCTGACCGTCCAGAGGCAGCCGCGCTCGGGGTCGACCACCGGGTGCGCGGACGAGGAGATCAGCGGCAGCACGGCCTGGTCGATCGAGGGCTTCCAGTCGTCGCGGTGCCCGACCTCGGCGACGAACGCGAGCGTGACCGGGTCGACCTCGACGGGGCGGCCGGCGTCCCAGGTGGCGAACAAGCGGTCGCCCCAGGGCAGCGGCGCGGTGTTGGCGCAGTTCACGAACCCCCACGGCGAGCTCGTCCCGACGGGACCGGCGGTGAAGAGGTCGGGGCGCTTGCGGCGCAGCCGCACGGACGGGGTGTCGATGACGCGGGCCCGCCACGGGAAGCGCCCGGCGGCGTCGGGCCGCAGCTCCAGCCGCGCCATGATCCCGTCGCCGAAGAACGCGTGCAGTGGGTGGGTGCGCTGGTCGGAGGTGCTGACGAGGAAATGGCCGGCGATGTCGTCCGGCCACGTTCCGGCGACGAGCTCGAAGTCGTGGTCGGTGACGTCGGCCTTGGTGAGGATCGAGCGGGGAACCGGCATGCGACCAATCAAGCGAGTCCCGCGAGCGTCGTCAAGACCCTAACTACTATGGAGTCCGGGGTGGTCCCCGGTGCTACGTTGCGTTCATGGAGCCTCGGCACGGCGGCGACGCCGTCATCTCGGTGGTACGGCGGCACGGCGTGGACACGATGTTCACGCTGTCCGGAGGGCACGTCTTCCCCATCTACGACGGAGCGGTGCGCGACGGGGCGTCGCGCGAGGAGCCGCGGCCGCGCATCCTGGACGTGCGGCACGAGCAGACGGCCGTGTTCGCCGCCGAGGCGACCGCGCGGCTGACCCGCGAGCCCGGCCTGGCGGTGCTGACCGCCGGCCCCGGGATCACCAACGGGGTCAGCGGCATCGCGACCGCCCACTTCAACGGCTCGCCGGTGGTCGTGCTCGGCGGGCGCGCGCCGCAGGGCCGCTGGGGCACCGGGGCGCTGCAGGAGCTCGACCATCCCCCGCTGGTCGCGCCGATCACCAAGCTGGCGGCGACGGCGGCCGGCCCCGAGACGATCGAGGCCGACGTCGAGCGGGCCTTCCGGACCGCCACCGAGCCGCACCGCGGGCCGGTCTTCCTCGACTTCGCCATGGACCACCTGTTCGGCCCCGCACCGGACGCGGCCGCCCCGGAACCCGCGGCCGCCGCACGGGCCGAGCCCGACGCCGACGCGCTCGCCGGCATCGCGGCGCTGATCGCCGAGGCCCGGCACCCGCTGCTCGTGATCGGCTCGGACGTGTGGATGGACCGCGCCGAGGACGCCGCCCGCGCGTTCGCCGAGGAACTGCGGCTGCCGGTCGTCGCCAACGGGCAGGGCCGCGGGATCCTGCCGCCCGGCCACGACCTGCTCGTCACCCGCGCCCGCGGCCGCGCGTTCAGCGCGGCCGACCTGGTGATCGTCGCGGGGACGCCGCTGGACTTCCGGCTCGGGTACGGGACGTTCGGCGGCGGCATGGCCAAGGTCGTCCATCTGGCGGACGCGCCGTCGCACCTGGCCGGGCACGTCGCCACGGACGGGTCCGCCGCGGGCGACCTGTCGCTCGTCTTCGGCGGGCTGGCCGAGGCGTGCGCCAAGGCGGGCACCGACCCGTCCTCGTACGCCGAGTGGACGAGCGGCCTGCGCGACGCGGCCCGCGCGGCGATCGCCGGCGACGCCGGCCTGCTGGAGTCCGCCGCCGACCCGATCCACCCGCTGCGGGTGTACGGCGAGCTGGCCAGGGTGCTCGACGACGACGCCGTGGTGATCGGCGACGGCGGCGACTTCGTCTCGTACGCGGGCAAGTACGTCGAGCCGAAGCGCCCCGGCGGCTGGCTCGACCCCGGCCCGTACGGCTGCCTCGGCACCGGCCCCGGCTACGCGGCGGCGGCGCGGCTGGCCCGCCCGGACGCGCAGATCGCGCTGCTGCTCGGCGACGGCGCCGCCGGGTTCTCGCTGATGGACGTCGACACGCTCGTCCGGCACGGGCTGCCCGTGGTCATGATCGTGGGCAACAACGGGGCCTGGGGCCTGGAGAAGCACCCGATGCGCGCCCTGTACGGCTACGACGTGGCCGCCGACCTCCAGCCGGAATGCCGGTACGACGAGGTCGTCCGCGCCCTGGGCGGGGCCGGCGAGCTGGTCACCCGGCCGGATGAGATCGGCCCGGCGCTGCGCCGCGCGTTCGACTCGGGCGTCCCGTACATGGTCAACGTCGCCACCGACCCCGAGGTCTCCTACCCGCGGAGCACGACCGGTGCCTGAGTCCTCCGTACGGGCCGCGGTGACCGTCCGCCCGGCCCGCCCCGACGAGTACGCGCTGGTCGGCGAGCTGACCGTGGAGGTGTACGTGCACGGCGGGCTGGTCCCGCCGGGCTCGTCGTACGTGCGCACCCTCGCCGACGCCGCCGACCGGGCCGCCAACGCCGAGCTGCTGGTCGCCGAGAGCGGCGGCGAGATCGCCGGCGCCGTCGCCTACTGCCCGCCGGGCAGCCCGTACCGCGAGCTGGCCGCGCCCGACGAGGGCGAGTTCCGCATGCTCGCCGTGCGGGAACGGGCCCGCGGCGCCGGGGCGGGCCGGGCGCTCGTGCGGGCGTGCGCCGACCGGGCCCGCGCGGCCGGGCTCATCGGGCTGCGCCTGTCGACGCAGCCCAACATGCGCACGGCCCAGCTCATGTACGAGCGGATGGGCTTCGTCCGCACCCCGGACCGGGACTTCTCCCCGGTGGCCGGGCTGACGCTGATGACGTACGCGCTGGCGCTCAGGCCGAGCTGAGCGTCCCGTGCTCGCTGCAGCGGGCGCTCCAGCCGGCCGGCGTCACCTGGACGACCATCCGGCGGCGGCAGCGCCCGCAGTAGCGCGGCGGCTCCATCAGCCGCGCGCCGCGGCACGCCTCGTGGTCGCCCTCGCGGGCGGGCCCGCCGCAGCGGTCGCAGTAGCTCGCGATAGCGCCGTTCGAGTCACTGCCGGAGTCGCTGTCGTTCACAGCCGGAAGCGTACTCCCGGGCATCAGCGGCCGGTCCCGCGCATGCGGCCCAGCAGCCCGGTGTCGTACGCGCCGGCCACGAACTCCGGCGTGTCCAGCACCTCGGCGAGCAGCGGCAGGTTCGTCGGCAGGCCCTCGATCCGGAACGCGGCGACGGCGGCGCGGGCCCGCGCCAGCGCGGCGGCCCGGTCGTCGCCGTGCACGCACAGCTTCGCGAGCAGGGGGTCGTAGAACCGGGTGACGGTGTCGCCCTCGGCGTACCCGGCGTCGATCCGGATCCCGTCGCCGACCGGCTCCTCCCAGATCTTGATCTCGCCGGCGGCGGGCACCGAGCGCACCGGGTCCTCGGCGTACACCCGCAGCTGGATCGCGTGCCCGCGGGGCGGGGCCGGGGTGAACGACACCGGCTCGAACGACGCGATCCGCAGCTGCTGCTCCACCAGGTCGACGCCGGTGACCAGCTCGGTGACCGGATGCTCCGTCTGGAGGCGGGTGTCCATCTCCAGGAAGAAGAACTCCCCCGTCGCCGGATCGACCAGGAACTCGACCGTGCCGGCGCCGCGGTAGCCGACGAGCTCGCCCGCCCGCACGGCCGCGGCCAGGATCCGCTCGCGCAGCTCCGGGGCGAGGCCGGGCGACGGCGACTCCTCGATCACCTTCTGGTGGCGGCGCTGCACCGAGCAGTCCCGCTCGCCGAGCGCGAGGACGGTGCCGTCCACCAGGCCGAGGATCTGCACCCCGAGGTGCCGGGCGTTCTCGACGTAGCGCTCCAGCAGGATGTCGTCGCCGCCGGTGTGCCCGTCGGCGGCCCTGCGGACGGTCTCGTACGCCTCGCGCAGCGCGGCCTCGCCGTACACCGCCGCCAGGCCGATGCCGCGGCCGCCGGTGGCCGCCTTGACCATCACCGGGTAGCCGATCCGCTCGGCCTCCTCCGCGGCCGTGGCGGCGTCCGGGACCGGCTCCCAGACACCGGGCGCGACCGGGATCCCGGCCTCCTTCATCAGGTTCCGCGCGTTGATCTTGTCGCGCATCCGGCCGATCGCCGCCGACGGCGGGCCGATCCAGCCCAGCCCGGCGGCCTCGACCGCGCGGGCGAACGCGGCGTTCTCGGCGAGGAACCCGTACCCGGGATGGACGGCGCGGGCCCTGGTCCGCCGGGCCGCCTCCATGATCCGGGGAACGTCGAGGTAGCTCTGCGCGGCGGGGGCGGGCCCGATGAGGATCGCCTCGTCGGCCTCGGCGACGAACGGCAGGTCCGCGTCCGCCTCGGAGTACACCGCGATCGCCTTGAGCCCCAGACCGCGGACGGTGCCGATGATCCGGCTGGCGATCTCGCCGCGGTTCGCCACGAGTACGGACTCGTACACCTGGGCCCACTCCTCTGTGCTCTTCGCGTCCCGGCCGGCGGCGGGGTCTCGCGATGGAGATCCTAGGCTAGCCGCGGGGGCGGCGGTCGACGACGCGGCTGAGCGCCTCGACGACGGCGGGATCGTACTCGGCGGCCGAGTCCAGCCGCAGCCGCTCCAGCACGGCGGCGCCGCGGTCGCGGTCGGCGGAGTCGCCGACCAGGTCGTCGTAGGCGTTGGCGACCTTGATGATCCGGCTGGCCAGCGGCGGCCCGGACGCGCCGGCCGCGGGAGCGGCGCCGGGCCCGCCGGCGGCGCGGTACGGGTGCGACGACAGCTGGACGATCGCGGCGACCCGGTCCAGCACCCCCGTCTCCTTGATCACCTCGGCGCCCAGTTCGGCGATCCGGCGCTGCTCGGCGGGCGAGGCCAGCACGGTGGCGCCGCCCGGGATCGGGTCGCCTAGGGAGAGCTGGCCGATGTCGTGCATCAGCGCCGCGTACTCCAGCTCCAGCAGCTCCTCCTCGGACATGCCGAGCTCGCGGCCCATCGACACCGACAGCGCCGCCACCCGCCGCGAGTGGCCGGTCTCCACGTACCCGCCGACCTCGGTGACCCGCGACAGCGCCCGCACGGTCTGCAGGTAGGTGGCGCGGATGCCGGCGTAGCGGCGGAACGCGAACTGCGTGACCAGGATCGGCGCGGTGAACACCAGCAGCGCGGCCGGGCCCATCACGGTCGTCGCGACCGCGATCAGCATCGCGGTGGCGCTGGTGGCCGCGCACAGCGCCAGCTTCGCGCGGATCTCGTCGCGCACCACGATCCCGAACCGGGCCCGGACGGCCTCCGCCCGGATCAGCGCCGCGATCAGCACGTCGCACAGGCAGGACAGCACGACGGCCAGGCCCATCATGGCCAGCAGCACCTGCCAGTCCAGGCGCAGCTCCAGCAGCGGCCGGAAGCACAGCGCGACGGTCGCGACCGTGAACAGCCGGCGCGACATCGCGTCCAGCCGGGCCGGGCGGCCGACCGCGACGTGCGGCAGCGAGCCGACCAGCATGCCGGCCGCGGTCACCGCCACCACCTGCAGCGGCGAGTGGGCCGCCTGGACGACCCCGAGCAGGGCGTCCGGCGGCGCGCCCTCCGGCCCGATGCCGACCAGCAGCGCGTAGCCGATGCCGGCCGCGCCGGCGATCGGCGCGACCTCCCGGTTGCCGGGCATGACCATGCGGAACAGCTCGCCGAGCGCGATCAGCACACCGAACACGATCGCGACCTCGGGCTGGACCAGCCCGACCGCGGCGACCTGGGTGACCGCGACCAGCGCGAACAGCCCGGCGGTGGCGATCAGGAGCAGCTGGCCCGAGTCGATGGTCTGCCAGGCGGCCCGCTCCCGGGTGCGCATCTGGGTGCTCATCGGATCCTTTTCTAGCGGCGGATGCCGTCGCCGGTCTCGGGGACGCCCTCCCCGGCGACCCGGATCGGGGCGCTCGGGTCGTCGTGGTCCTGCTGGGTGGTCTCGGCGATGTCGTCCTCCGGCAGCACCACCGGCTTGGGCGGCTCCCAGCCGTCGCGTTCCAGCGCGCTCAGGAACGCCTCCACCATGTCGGGGTCGAAGTGATCGCCGGCGCAGCGCCGCAGCTCCTCGACGGCCTCCTCGACGGTGCGGGCGGCGCGGTAGGAGCGGGTCGAGGTCATGCAGTCGAACGCGTCCGCGATCGAGATGGCCCGGGCGAACTCGGGGATCTCGTCGCCGGCCAGGCCCATCGGGTAGCCGCGGCCGTTCATCTTCTCGTGGTGGTGCATGATCCCGGCGAGCGCCTCGTCCAGGAACCCGATCTCCCGGACGATCTCCAGCCCGCGCATCGGGTGCAGCTGGATGGCCGCGAACTCCTCCTCGGTCAGCGACCCGGACTTCTGCAGGACCTTGGTCGGGACGCCGAGCTTGCCCACGTCGTGCAGCATCCCCGCGTACCGGATCGCCTCGACGCGGTCGGGCCGCATCCCGACCTCCTTGGCGATCATCACCGAGCCGCGGGAGACGCGCTCGGAATGGCCGCGGGTGTAGTAGTCCTTCGTCTCGACCGCCTGGCACAGCGCGGCGAGCGTGGCGGCGTGCGCCTGCTGCTGCGCGCGGGTCTGCTCCAGCGCCCAGCGCGCGATGAACAGCGGCAGCAGCACCAGCACCGCCGCGAACGGCCCGATGCCGACCCGCGACCACAGGCCCGCGATCAGCAGCCCGAACATGCCGTACCCCAGGCAGCCGAAGGCCAGCGCGCCGCTGGCGCCCAGCAGCTCGCGCGCGGTCGCCTGCCGGCTCAGCAGCAGGATCCCCGCCACCAGCAGCATGTTGACCAGCACGAACGTCACCAGCGCCGCGACGAACGGCCCGATCACGTGCTCGACCCACTTGGCCTGGCCGGGCTCGAAGCGCTGCCCGCCGAGCGCGCCGAAGACGACGCCCGACGCGTACCCGCACAGCGCGAACTGGGCGCCGTTGAAGATCCGCTTGACCGGCGCGAACAGCCGCTGCCCGGTGACGATCGCGCAGACGCCGAGCAGCGCGGCGCCGGCCGGGCCCAGCAGCACCACCGAGGCCAGGCTGGCGGCGAAGCTCAGCGAGACGCGGGCGCGCTCCACGTTGAGGAGGGCCGGCGCGGAGTCGCAGATGAGGAAGAGCATCGCGAGCACGGCCAGCGCCCGCCAGTCGAGCCCGTCGTACGACGCCGTCGCTATGAGCCCGGCCGCCAGCGCCACCACGCCGCAGACGTACGCCCATGCGGCGGGAGGTAGTCCACGCATGCCGCCCCCTCGGGAGTCGACGTCTCCCTGCTGTGCGCCGGGATCCGTTAACGGGCCCCCGCATGTGTCCCCGTCGCTGATTTCGGCCCAAGCCTAACGCGGGAGGCGCAGGTCACACAGGCAAGCGGAGAATCGCGTGCAAAGCGTGAAGCAATCGTCACCGGCCGGCGCGGCCGCGCGCCCAGGCGACGGTCTCCGCGAGACCCTCGCGGAGCGCGACGCGGGGCGCCCAGCCCAGCCCGGCGCGCGTGGCCTCCGGATCGACCGCCATCGCGGGCAGGTCGCCGAGGCGCGGCGGCGCGAACTCCGGCTCGTCCGGCGCCCCGGCGGCCGCCGCGACCAGCGAGTGCAGCTCGCGGTCGGTGGTCTGGAGGCCGGTGCCGACGTTGAACCGGCCGCCGCCGCCCTGGTCGCCGGCGGCGCGGGCGAAGGCGTCCACGACGTCCAGGACGTACACGTAGTCGCGGGTCTGCTTGCCGTCGCCGAAGACCTTGGTGGGGCGGCCGGCGAGCAGCGCGTCGGTGAAGATCGAGATGACCCCGGCCTCGCCCTCCGGGGTCTGCCGCGGGCCGTAGACGTTGGCCAGCGTGAGGGTGGTGAAGTCCAGGCCGTGCAGGGCCTTGTACATGCGCGCGTACACCTCGCCGGTGACCTTGGACGCGGCGTACGGCGAGGCGGGCCGCAGCTCGGCCGAGGCGGGGACGGGCAGCGCGTCCGGCACCCCGTACACGGCGCAGCTGGAAGTGAAGACGATCTTGCGGGTGCCGGCGGCGCGGGCGGCCTCCAGCACGTTCGCGGTGCCGACGACGTTGGTCCGGGCGTCGCCCAGCGGGTCGGCCACGCTGGCGCGGACGCTCACCTGCGCGGCGAGATGGCAGACCACCTCGGGCGGGCGGGCGGCGATCCGCCCGGCGAGCGCCGGATCGGCGACGTCCATCCGCCACAGCTCGATGTCGTCGCGGACGTTGGCGCCGGACGACAGGTCGTCCAGGCCGACGACCTCATGGCCGTCGGCGAGCAGCCGGTCGACGAGATGGGAGCCGATGAAACCGGCCGCGCCGGTGACGAGTACGCGCACCCCAGCACGATACCGAGGCGCGGCGCACGGGTCCGGTCAGGCGCCGGTGGGTTTGGCCGGCTGAGACGGCTGGGACGGCTGTGCGGGCTCGGCTCCCTCGCCGCTCCGGATCTCGCCGCAGATCTGCTCGATCTTGCCGAGCACCTTGGCGCGCAGGTCCTCCGGGGCCGGCTCGCACCCGCACGACTTGCCGACGAGCTTCTTGACGGCCTCTTCGAGGCCGTACTCGCGCAGGCACGGGCCGCACTCGTCGAGGTGCTCCTTCACCTCCCCGCAGCCGCCCTGGTCGAGTTCACCGTCCAGGTACGTGTAGACGCGGGCCAGCACTTCGTCGCACGGCGTCTCGTGGTGGTTGCCACAGCTCATGGCTCACTCACCCTTCCCGCTCGCCCGGGTCAGGCCGCGATCCCGGGCGTAGTCCTCCAGCATGCCGCGAAGCTGCCGCCGACCGCGGTGCAGACGCGACATCACGGTTCCGATCGGGGTGCCCATGATCTCGGCGATCTCCTTGTACGCGAAGCCCTCGACGTCCGCGAGGTAGACCGCGATCCGGAACTCCTCCGGCAGGTCCTGCAGGGCCCGCTTCACGTCGGAGTCGGGCAGGTGCTCCAGCGCCTCGGCCTCGGCCGACTTCAGGCCGCTGGAGGTGTGCGACTCCGCCCGCGCGAGCTGCCAGTCCTCGATCTCCTCGGTGTGAGCCTGCTGGGGCTGGCGCTGCTTCTTGCGGTAGGAGTTGATGAAGGTGTTGGTCAGGATCCGGTAGAGCCAGGCCTTGAGGTTCGTGCCCTCCTTGAACTGGTGGAAGGACGCGAAAGCCTTGGCGAAGGTCTCCTGAACGAGATCCTCGGCGTCCGCCGGGTTGCGCGTCATGCGCAGCGCGGCCGAATACAGCTGGTCCAAGAACGGGAGCACGTCGCGCTGGAACCGCTCCTGGCGCTGCTCCACGGTCTCCGTGGTGCCCGGTACCTGACCCACCCCCTCCGCTGTGGTGACGCCGGTGGCGTCGTCCCTCACAGACGATAGCGGTCCACGCTGCCTCACCACGCCGCCGGGGGCTGGCACGCCGCCCAGGGGCGACGCCGCCGCGGCCTCTCCCGCGCGCTCGGCAAGGGCTGTGGTCATGGGGCGCACCTCCGCTGAAACGAATCGTTCCCGTGCCCTGCGCCGGGCGTGCCGGGTCGGATCCGGTCACCCCGTAACCGTGTCGTTCGGCGCGCGGCGCATGGGCGTTATGAGACGGTGCAACGCCGGTACGGCCCGGTCGATTCCCGATTCCGGGTACGCGTAGGGCATGCGGAAAGGAGGCGGACGCCATCCCGATCTGTACGGAGGGTGATGTCCGGGCTCCCAGGGGGAAGAAGTGACATACACGGCGAGAACAGGAGCAAACCGTTGCTACCGGTGCCGGCGCGACCTCCCGAGCCCTCCGTCGCCTCACTGCGGGACTCCCCCGGCGATCCGCCGGGCGACGGCGAGTCGCTCGCCCTCTACTGGCGGTTCTACTGGGCCGTCGCGGAGGCGCAGCTCGCGCGCTGGCTCCCCCGGCACCCCTCCCGGATCCTCGACCTGGCCGGCGGCACGGTCGGCAGCGGCGCCCAGGCCGCCGCGGCCGGGCACCGGGTGATCGAGGTCCTCGATCCCCAGCTGAACTCCCATCCGACCCCCCACCCGGACCCCGGGCCGTCCGGGCCGGGCGGGCCGGGCGGGCGGGCGCGGCGGGTGATCGCCGACTCCGGCGCGCTGGGCTTCCTCGCCGACGGCTGCGTGGACGCCGTGATCGCAGAGAACCGGGTGCTGTCGCGGCACCTGGTCACCGAGGCGGCCGTCGCGGAGATCGCCCGGGTGCTGCGGCCGGGCGGCCGGGTGCTGCTCTCGGTGGACTCGCTCACGCTGGGCATGGCGCTGCTGGCCGAGCAGAAGCGCTGGGCGCACCTGTCGGACGTCCCGAGCGCCGAGGTCGTGCTGGTCCCGTGGCCGGACGGCACCATGACCCGCTGCTTCCTGGCCGACCAGCTGCGCGAGCTGCTCACCGACGCCGGGCTGGAGGTGGAGTGGGTGCGGCCGCGCACGGTGCTGTCGCCCTCGACGGTCGAGCACGTGCTGGCCGCCTCGCCGCGCGCCCTGCCCCGGCTGGTGCGCACCGAGCTGAACGCCCCGCTGAACGACGACTCGCTGGGCGTCCACCTGCTGGCGAGCGCCCGCCGCCCTGATCGTCCGGGCTAGGGCGGGGGCTCCGGGACGGGGCCCGGCGCGGGGGTCGGCGCGGGGATCAGCGCATGGCGCGGTCGTGCTTGGTCTGGCAGGCGACGCAGCGGGCCGCGTCGGGGCGCACCTCCAGGCGGCCCTCGGGCACCTGCTTCCCGCAGCCGAGGCACTGCCCGTACGTCCCGGCGACGACCCGCTCCAGCGCCGCGCGCACCGCCGTGCGGTGCCGTTCCATCGACTCGAGCGCGGCCTCGACGCGGTCGCTGTCGGAGAGGCCGGACCCGGCGTCGGCGGCCGGGATCTCGCGCTCGGGGTGCTCACCCTTGAGGACCGCGATCGAGCGGTCCAGGTCGGCGAGCATCGCCTCCAGTCGGCTGCGGGCGGTGGCGGTGTCCACGGTGCCGGAACTCCTCCCGGTACGCCCCGGACCCGGGGCTCGCCTCCGACCGCCGACTGCGCCGGCGGTCAGAACAAGGTGTCGGATTGTTTGCCAGAACTATCCCCATCCGACAGAGGTTTTATGAGCTCTGGACCGTTGTTTCTTACGTTGTTGACCGCCTTTGACACGGGTTGCGCCGACATGGTGCCGCTCATCGCGGGCACCAGCAGGCCCCGCACCTGCTCGGTGTCGGTCAGCTCCGGATCGAGCCAGGCGTCCCACCGCTCCCGCTCCACGACCATCGGCATCCGGTCGTGGATGCGGCCCAGGTCGTCCGGCGCGTCGGTGGTGATGACCGTGCAGGTCCAGACCCACTCCCCCTCGGGGTCCTTCCACAGCTCGTACAGCCCGGCCATCGCCATCACGGCGCCGTCGTTCGGGTGGATGTAGAACGGCTGCTTCTGCGGCTTCCTCTTGCCCTTCTTCTGCTCCGCGGCAGGGTCGGCGGGCTCGTCCCCCTGTTCTTGGATCGTGTACCACTCGAAGTAGCCGTCGGCCGGGAGCAGGCAGCGGCGCCGGGCGAAGGCGCGCTTGTACGACGCCTTCTCGTGCACCGTCTCCATCCGGGCGTTGATCATCCGGCTGCCGATGGAGAGGTCCTTGGCCCACGACGGCACCAGGCCCCAGCGCAGCGTGCGCAGCTGCCGCACCGCCGCGGCCTCCTCCTCCGCGTCCCCGGCGCCTTGGGAGCCCTTGGCGTCCTTGCCGTCCTTGGCGGGCTTCGGCGCCCTGGTCAGGATCGCCGGGACCTGCTTGGTCGGTGCGACGTTGTAGTCGGGCTGCAGATCATCCTCGGTGGCGTCGAGCTGCACCTGGAACTCGTCGAGCAGTTCCTGGCGCGCCCGGGCCGTGGCATATCGACCGCACATGGGTACATCCTGCCTCGTCCGCGCGGTACGTCCGGCGGACCGGCCGGAGCGGGTCCGGTTCCGGCCCCCGCGCGGCCGCGCGGCGTGTGCTTGACCCCGTACGCGCTGGGCATGTAGCCGTGCATGCGACCCATCACGACCCTGGCCCGCCCGCTCGTGGCGGCGCCGTACATCATGACCGGGCTGGAGACGCTCCGCGACCCCCGCCCGCGCGCCGAGCAGGTGGCGCCCACCGTCAAGCCGATCGCCGACCGGCTGGAGTGGCTGCCGACGAAGGACCCCGAGACCCTCGTCCGCGCCCAGGGCGCGCTCAGCCTCGGCACCGGCGTGCTGCTGCTCACCGGCCGGTTCCGCCGGCTGACCACGCTCCTGATGGCCGCCCAGCTGCTGCCCACCCTGGCGACCGAGCACCACTACTGGACCGAGGACGACCCCGAGCGGCGCGGCAGCGAGCGCTCCCACCTGCTGAAGAACGCGGGGCTGTTCGGCGCGCTGCTCATGGTCGCCACCGAGCCGCGCCGCTCCCCCAAGGTGGCCGAGCTGCGGCGGCAGGCCCGCGAGGCGCGGCTCCAGGCGGGCGCCGAGACCAAGGTGCTGCGCCGGGAGACCGCGGCGGAGATCAGGAACGCCCGCCGGGAGATGGCCCGGCAGGTCCGCGAGGCCCGCGCGGAGGCCAGGCGCCGGTCGCGCGGCCGGGGCGGGCCGCGCGCCGCGTCCGCCGCGTCCGCGCAGGCGTCCAAGGCCGCCGCCAAGGGCTCCAAACTGGCGGCCAAGGGCTCCAAGGCCGCGGCCAAGGGCTCCCGGGCGGCCGGCGCGAAGACCGCCACGTTCGGCCGGGCCGCGGGCGCCCGGGCGGCGAGCGCGCGGAAGGCCGGCGCGAAGCGGATCAAGGCCGCGCGGCGCTGACCGGCCGCCACCGCCGGGCGTCCCGTTCCCGAAGGGAACCTTAAGAAAGGCTCAAAGGCGTTGAACCCGGGGCCCGGTCGGGCCCGTACTGCCTGCTGACCGTCCCTCCAGGGCTCCCCCGGCAGTACGGGAACCCCCGACCCACGGAGACGCCCGGCCATGGCAGCACCAGGAACGGCCGGCCCCGCGACCGGCGGGCTGCGGAGACTCGTCCGCCGCCCGCGGCCCGCGCCGGCCGACGACGAACGTCTCGTCGCCGAGCTGTACCGCGAGTACCACCGCCCGCTGCTGTCCTTCGTCCTGCGCCTGACGGGCGGGGACCGGCAGTGGGCGGAGGACGTCGTCCAGGAGACGATGATCCGGGCCTGGCGGAGCGCGGACCGGCTGGACGCCCGGTCGGCCTCGCTGATGCCCTGGCTGGCCACCGTCGCCCGCCGTATCGTGATCGACAACCGGCGGCACCGGGAGGTCCGGCCGCCCGAGGTGGGCGATGGGGCGCTGGAGAACCTGCCGATGGCGGACGAGATGGACGGCCTGCTGCGCAAGGTCGTGGTCGCCGAGGCCCTCCGCGCGCTGTCGGCGCCGCACCGCGAGGTGCTCACCGAGACGGTGCTGCGCGACCGCACGGTCAACCAGGCGGCCGAGGTCCTCGGGATTCCGGTGGGAACGGTCAAGTCCCGCGTCTATTACGCGCTGCGCGCGCTGCGTGTCGCTTTGGAAGAGAGAGGGGTGACGGCATGACCTCCGAGGTCGAGCACACCGATGTCGGCGCCTACGCCCTGGGCCTGCTGGAAGAGGACGACCGGAGGGCCTTCGAGGCGCATCTTCTCCACTGCGGTTCATGCGCGGCCGAATTCAGGGAATTGTCCGGGACGGCTACAGCACTGACGGAGATCCGGGATTTTCGCGACGCGGTCGAGGAGCCGGCCCCTGAACCGGAGCGGCCGGCGGAGCCGCCGGGCGCGGTGGTCGATCTGCTCCGCGAGCGGCAGCGGCGGGCGCGCCGCGCCCGCCGCGGCACGTACGTGATCGGGTCGGCCGCGGCCGCGGTGCTGCTGGCGACCGGCGTCACGGTCGGCGCCGCGGTCACCGGAGACGGCTCGCCGGCGCCCGGCCACGACCATGGCCCGGCGCGCGCCCTGGTCATCTGGGGCGAGCGGAAGACCGCCCAGGACGCGAGCACCGGCGCGTCCGGCGTCGTGGGCCTGGAGAGCAAGGGCTGGGGCACGCACGTGGGGCTGGAGCTGCGCGGCGTGCGCGGCCCGCTGAAGTGCCGCCTGGAGGCGGTGTCCGCCACCGGTGAACGGTCCGTCGTCACCGGCTGGGCGGTCCCGCCCAAGGGCTACGGCGTCCCGGGCTCGGAGGCGCCGCTCGTCACCCACGGCGGCACCGCGATCCCGCGCGAGCGCATCGACCGCTTCGAGGTGGTGAAGGAGGGCGGCGGCAAACTGCTGACCATTCCGGTCTGACCACCCGAATCATTTCCCCTTTTCTCGCCGCCCGGCCTGCTCCACGGCGGCCTACCGTCCGGCCCGGTGTTTCCCACACCGGGCCGGACTTTTTTTGCGGCCCGAAAGATTGATAGCCCGACCGGATCAATCACATCGATAAAGAAATCGAAAACCTTTTGAACCCCCGCCCGAGGCGGTCCCGTGCGAATGGGTGAAGGGCTGCGGGGCCCTTCTTCGATCAGGAACCCGAATAACCTCAAGGGGCCAGTCATGTCCGTTCGCAAATTCGTGCTGCCCGGAATCGCCGTCGCGGCGCTGGTCGCCACCGGCGCCGGTATCGCCACCACGACCGTCTCCGAGTTCACCGGCTCGTTCGCCGGCACCGCGTCCCGTACCGGCACCCACGACCACGGCGCCCCCGCGCTGCCCGCCGGCGACGGGCCCGGCAAGGGCGACATCACGTACCTGGCGGCGAGCCTCCTGGGCCGCAACGAGGTCCCGGCCGCCGACGGCAAGGCCACCGGCGACCGGGACGGCCGCGCGCAGGCCCTGGTCCGGATCCAGGGCGACCGGCTCTGGTACGCGATCCGCTGGCAGGACGTCGCAGCCCCCACCGCGGGCCACATCCACCTGGGCTCCGCCGGCGTGAACGGCGCGATCAAGGTCCCGTTCTTCGCGGGCGCGCTCCCGGAGACGTCCCGCGCCGTCGCCGGCTCGGTCCGCGTCACCGACCGGACGGCCCTCGCCCAGCTGAAGAAGAACCCGGTCGACTTCTACGCCAACCTGCACACCGGCGAGTTCCCCGGCGGCGCCGTACGCGGCCAGTTCCACCGGCTGAACCGCCCCGCCGACCTCAACGGGATCATGAACGGCGGGGCGTCCCCGACCCTCCAGTCGCTCTCCGACGGCGCCCAGGAGGTCCCGAACAAGGAGGGCAAGGCCACCGGCGACCCCGACGGCCGCGCCACCGCGTTCGCCCGCAGCCACGACGCGATGGTCTCGTGGAGCTTCACCTGGACGGGCATCGCCGCCCCCACCATCGGCCACATCCACCGCGGCCCCAAGGGCGCCAACGGCCCCATCGCCGCCGACCTGTTCAGCGCTCCCCGCGGCCTGCCCGCCGGCGTCACCGGCCTGGCCGGCATGACCCAGGTCGGCCCCGCCACCGCTGAGCGCATCATGGCCGACCCGGCCGGCCACTACACCAACCTCCACACGGCCGAGTTCCCCGGCGGTGCTGTACGCGGCCACCTCGCCCCCGTCACCGGCACGCAGCCCAAGGCGTTCGCCAAGCCCGTCCTGCGCGGCGCGCAGATCTACCGCTGCACCCCGCAGCCCGACGGCGGCCACGCGTTCACCCAGGACGGCGTGACCGCCGTCCTCGGCGACGGCATCGCCCACTCCTTCGTCAAGCCCGGCCCGTCCGGCCCGCCGCAGTGGATCGCCCCCGACCGCAGCGCCGTCACCGGCAAGGCCGTCACCAAGTCGTTCAACGGCGACGGGAACATCCCCGAACTCGTCCTGGACGCCACGCAGACCGGCGCGAAGCGCGGCCTCCTGTCCGGCACCAGCCAGATCCTCCGCCTGAACACCATCGGCGGCGCCGCCCCGTCCGGCCCCTGCGCCCCCGGCACGACCACCCGCGTCCCGTACCGCGCCGACTACCTCTTCATGGACTAGAACGAACCCCCGACCGCGCCCGCCGTACGCATCCCCCCGTACGGCGGGCGCTCTGTGTTCATTGCGCGCGCGAGCGGCGTCGTCGCCTGGCGGCTCCTCCTTGTCGCGCACGCGGCGAGCGCTGCATCGCTCCGTCTCGCCTGGCGGCTCGCTGCGCGATCGGATTCTCGCGGGCTCGAATCCGCCTTCGGACGCGCTCGCGACGCCTCGGGTCCGTTCCACCTGAGCAGGCGCGCCGGGGTTGCCGGGGAGGCAATAAACTCCTTTCATGTCCTCGTCCTCACCTCACTGGCTCGCGCCGGTCGCCGCCGCGCCGGTCGACGCCACCGTTCCGCTGCCCGGGTCCAAGTCGATGACCAACCGGGCGCTGATCCTGGCGGCGCTCGCCGAGGGGCCGGGGACGGTCGTGCGGCCGCTGCGCAGCCGGGACACCCTGCTCATGGCGGACGCGCTGCGCGGGCTCGGGGTCGGGATCGTCGCGGAGGACGACGGCTGGCGGGTGAGCCCGAACGAGCTCGCCGGGCCGGCCCAGGTGGACGTCGGGCTGGCCGGGACGGTGATGCGGTTCCTGCCGCCCGTCGCGGCGCTGGCGCGCGGGCCGGTGGACGTGGACGGCGATCCGCGGTCCCGGGAGCGGCCGATGGGACCGATCCTCGCGGCGCTGCGGGCGCTCGGCGCGGAGATCGACGACGGCGGCCGCGACGCGATGCCGTTCACCGTCCGCGGTACGGGCGCGGTGGCGGGGGGCGCGGTCACGATCGACGCCTCCGGCTCGTCGCAGCTGGTGTCCGGGCTGCTGCTGGCGGCGCCGCGGTTCGCCAAGGGCGTCGAGGTCCGGCACGAGGGGCCGCCGGTGCCGTCGGCGCCGCATCTGGAGATGACCGTGCGGATGCTGCGCGAGGCCGGCGCCGCGGTCGAGACGGGCGATAACGTGTGGCGCGTCGCCCCCGGCGCGATCCAGGGCCGCGAATGGGTGATCGAGCCTGACCTGTCCAACGCGGCGCAGTTCCTCGGGGCGGCGCTGGTGACGGGCGGGCGGGTGACCGTGCCCGGGTGGCCGGACGACACCGCGCAGCCCGGCGACGCGCTGCGGGGGCTGCTGGCGCGGATGGGCGCCGAGGTCGCGGCCGGTCCGGACGGCCTGACCGTGCGGGGCACGGGGACGTACCAGGGCATCGACGCCGACCTGCACGAGGTCGGCGAGCTGACGCCGGTGCTGGCGGCGCTGGCCGCGCTGGCGGGCACGCCGTCCCGGCTGACCGGCATCGCGCACCTGCGGGGCCACGAGACCGACCGGCTGGCCGCGCTGGTCAGCGAGATCAACGGGCTGGGCGGGGACGTCCGGGAGCTGCCCGACGGGCTGGAGATCAGGCCGCGGCCGCTGCACGGGGGCGTGTTCCGCACGTACGACGACCACCGGATGGTGATGGCCGCGGCGGTGCTCGGCCTGGCCGTGCCGGGGGTCGAGGTGGAGAACGTCGCCACCGTGGGCAAGACGCTTCCGGGCTTCACGGAGCTGTGGGGCCGCATGCTGACCGGAAAGGGCTGACCACTGCCGCCACGCCGAGTTCGCGACTACGACGAGGACGACGTCAGGGTACGGCCCGGGCGCCGCGGTTCCCGGCCGCGCACGCGCCGCCGCCCGGCGCACGAGGACGCGGTCGGGGGCTTCGTCACGGCCGTGGACCGGGGCCGCTACCGCTGCCTGGTCGGCGAGGGCACCCCGGACGCGCGGATCGTGACCGCGATGCGCGCCCGCGAGCTGGGCCGCAAGGGCGTCGTGGTCGGCGACCGGGTGGCGCTGGTCGGGGACGTGTCCGGCCGGCCCGACACGCTCGCCCGGATCGTCCGGGTGGAGCCGCGCTCGTCGTCGCTGCGCCGGACGGCCGACGACAGCGACCCGTTCGAGCGGATCATCGTGGCGAACGCGGAGCAGCTGGTCATCGTGACCGCGCTCGCCGACCCCGAGCCGCGCCCCCGGATGATCGACCGCTGCCTGGTCGCCGCGTACGACGCGGGCATGGACCCGCTGCTCTGCCTGACCAAGGCCGACCTGGCGCCCGCGACCGACCTGGTCGAGGCGTACGCGCCGCTGGGCGTCCCGTACGTGGTCACCCGGCGCGGCGGCGACCGCGACGGGCTGCGCGGGCACCTGTCCGGCCGGACGAGCGTGCTGGTCGGCCACTCCGGCGTGGGCAAGTCGACGCTGGTGAACGCGCTGGTCCCGGCGGCCGAGCGGGCGGTGAGCCATGTCAACGCGGTTACCGGCCGTGGCCGGCACACGTCCTCGTCCGCGATCGCGCTGGAGCTGCCGGGCGGCGACGGCTGGATCATCGACACCCCCGGGGTGCGCAGCTTCGGCCTGGCGCACGTCCGGCCGGAGAGCGTGATCGACGCGTTCGAGGACCTCGCCGAGGGCGCCGCCGAGCGCTGCCCGCCGCACTGCGACCACCTGCAGGACAGCTGCGGGCTGGACTCCTGGGTCGAGGACGGCCGCGCCAGCCGGGCCCGCCTCGACTCCCTCCGCCGCCTCCTCACCAGCCGCGAGGGCGACGCCGAATAGGCCGTGTTCCCCTCGTTCCCCGCGTTCCCCTCGTTCCCGGGACGGCCAACGCCCTCGCGCGGGGGGCGATGCTGGCTATCGTCCTCGTATGACCCCCCGAATGATCTCCTCCCGCTACGAACTGGTGGAGCTGCTGGGCCGCGGCGGGATGGGCGCCGTCTGGCGGGCCGTGGACCGGACGCTGGACCGGGAGGTCGCGATCAAGGAGGTCGCGCTGCCGCGCGGGCTCGACGAGGCCGCGGTGGAACGGGTGTACGCGCGCACGTTCCGGGAGGCCCGGTCGGCGGCGCGGCTCGACCATCCGGGGATCGTGACCGTGCACGATGTGATCGAGGAGGACGGCCGGCCCTGGATCGTGATGCGGCTGGTCCGGGCGCCCGCGCTGGACCGGGTGCTGGCGGACGGCGGCCCGCTGCCGGCGGCCCGGGCCGCGGCGATCGGCCTGGACCTGCTGGACGCGCTGCGCGCCGCGCACGCCGCCGGGGTGGTGCACCGCGACGTCAAGCCGGGGAACGTGCTGCTGCCGGAGCACCGCGCGGTGCTGACCGACTTCGGCATCGCGACGATGGCCGGGGACGAGACCCTCACGCAGGCGGGCGCGATCGTGGGCTCCCCCGCGTACCTCGCGCCCGAGCAGGCCCGCCACCAGCGCGCGACGCCCGCCTCGGACCTGTGGTCGCTGGGCGGGACGCTGTACGCGGCGGTCGAGGGCCGCCCGCCGTTCCAGCGCGCCGACCTGTGGGGCGTGATGGCCGCCGTGCTGACCGACGACCCCGATCCGCCGCGCCTCGCCGGCCCGCTGGCTCCGGTGCTGGACGGGCTGCTGCGCAAGGAGCCCGAGCGGCGGCTGAGCCACGACGAGACCGAGCGGCTGCTGCGGCAGGCGGCGCGGGGCGCGCCGGCTCCGGTCTGGGTCCCGCCGGGCGGCCGGAACGTGACGCTCCCGCCGCCCGTGGCGCCCCCGACGGTCGAGACCCCGCTGCCGCCCGCCCGGCGGAGCGGCCCGCGCTGGCCGGTGATCGTTCCCGCGGCGGTGCTCGGCGCGATCGTGGTGGCGGGCGCGGTGGTGCTCAGCCTGTTCGTCGCGAACTCCTCGGGCGAGAGGCCGCAGGCCTCGGGCTCGCCGGGGACCTCGGCGGCGTCCCCGTCGGCGCAGTCGACCGTCGTACCGGACGGCTATAAGGAGTACCGCGGCCCGGTGTTCGCGGCGGCCGTGCCCCGCGCGTGGAAGGAGGACGCCGGGAACGCCCCCGCCGAGACGACGTTCAACGATCCCGAGGTGAAGAACCGCCGGGGGATCGTCGTGCAGAAGGTCGCGAGCACCACCGGCAGGGAAGGCGAGTACCTGGCGCAGGCCGAGCGGAGCATGCGGACCCGGTACGAGAACTACGAGCGGCTGTCGTTCGATCCGTCCGTGCCCTATCTGGGCGGGACGGCCGCGCAGTTCGAGTTCACCTTCACCCGCGAGGGCGTGAACGGCCGGGCCAGGGTGCGGCTGCTGTCGTTCGACGGCTCCCTCTACCTGATCCTGATGATCTCGCGCGCCGATCTATGGACGGGCAGCACCGGGACGTTCGACACCTTCCTCGGGACGTTCCGCCATTCCTGACGCCGGAATTGTGATGGCATGGGCGGATGGAGCGACGCACGTTCCTCGCCGCGCTGGCGGGCTCGGCAGCGGCCGGGTGTGCCGGCGAGGACCGGCCGCCCGCGCCACGCCGGGAGCCGCCCGCCGCGGCGCGGCCCGCGGCGCGGCCGACCGGGCCGGCCGGCTGGAAGGCGCTGGAACGGGGCCTGGAAGGCCGGCTGATCAGGCCGGACGACGCGGACTACGACCGGGCGAGGCGGCTCTACATCCCGCGCTACGACCGGGTCGGGCCGGCGGGCATCGCGTACTGCGAGAGCGCGGCGGACGTGGCCGAGTGCGTGGCCTTCGCGACGCTCACGAGGACGCCGCTGGCGGTGCGGAGCGGCGGCCACGACTACGCGGGCCGCTCGACCGGGACGGGGCTGGTCGTCGACGTGTCGCCGATGGCCGGCGTCCGGGCGGAGGGCGGGCGCGCCGTGGTCGGGGCCGGGGCGCGCCTCATCGACCTGTACGGCGGGCTGGACGAGGCGGGCGCCGGCGTCCCGGCCGGGACCTGCCCGACCGTGGGGGTGGCGGGGCTGGCGCTGGGCGGCGGGCTCGGGGTGATGTCGCGGGCGCACGGGCTGACCTGCGACTTCCTGGAGGCGGTACGGATCGTCACGCCGGACGGCCGGATCCGGGACTGCGACGCGCGGCGCGACCCTGAGCTGTTCTGGGCGTGCCGGGGCGGCGGGGGCGGCAACTTCGGGGTGGCGGTGGAGTTCACGTTCCGGACGTTCCGGACCGGTGACGTCACGACGTTCGCGCTGCGCTACCCCTGGTCCCGGGCCGCCGCGGCGATCGGCGGCTGGCAGCGCTGGGCGCCGGCGGCGCCGGACGGGATCTGGAGCGGCCTCCAGCTCAACACCGAGCCGTCGGCGGGCGCCCCGACCGTGGACATCACCGGCGTCGCGCCCGGCGACCACGATCTGGAGCCGCTGGTGGCGGCGATCGGGCACGACCCGTCCGGGGACGACTCCCGGCGCCGCCCGTACCTGGAGGCGATGAAGTTCACCGGCGGGTGCGCCGGGCAGAGCACCGAGGAGTGCCACGCCCAGGGCGATCTGCCCGGCCAGCGGCCCGGCGGGCGCTTCCCGCGGACCGACTACTCCGGCAAGTCGCACATCGCGTACAGGCCGCTCACCGAGGCCGGGATCGGCGCGCTGCTCGGCCGCTTCACCGGCGGGAACGGCGTCGCCGGACGCTCGGTCCTCATGGACGCGATGGGTGGGGCGATCGCCCGCGTGAGGCCGGGCGACACCGCGTTCCCGCACCGGCGGGCGCTGTTCTGCGTCCAGTACCTCGCGAACGGCGGCGACCTCGGCTGGCTGCGCGCCGCGCACCGGGCCATGGAGCCCCATCTCGGCGGCGCCGCGTACGTCAACTACGTCGATCCCGACCTCGACGACGGGGGCCGCGCCTACTACGGCGCCAACCTCGGCCGGCTCGCGAGGGCCAAGGCCGCCTACGACCCGGGAGCGCTGCTGCGCGCACCGCAGGGCGTCACCCGCTCGTGAGCTCCTCCAGCAGGCTCCGCGCCTGGGACTCGGCCTCGGCCAGCGCCCGCACGTGCGCCGGGGCCAGCTCCTCCACGCACCGCGTCATCGCGCCGGTCACCTGGCTGAACGCCGCCTCCTCCGCGCCGCGCAGCGCGGCCCGCACGGTGGCGGCGCGGGTGCCGAGCGCGGACCACTCCAGCTCCAGCCGGGCCACCGCCTCGTCGAACGCCCGCGCCGTCTCGGCGCCCTCCTCCGCCAGGTCTCCGGGCACGGGCCCGCGGCCCGCCTGCCTGGCCCGGGCGGACAGCGCCGAGATGCGCCCGGCCAGCGCGAGCCCCTCGCGGGCGAGCGGCAGCACGTCGTGGATCAGGTCGGTGACCGCCTTCGCCAGCTCCTCGACCCGGGTGAGCAGCAGCTGCGTGGCCTCGTCCAGCCCGCCGGACGTGGCGTCCGCCACCCGCGCGGCCGCCTCCCGCTCCCACCGCGCCACCAGCGGGACGATCTCGCCGTCGAGCCGGTCGCGCTCCGCCTCGCCGGCGGGGAGCCGCTCCTCCCACTCGGCGCGGATGCGGTCGATCCGCTCCCGCCCGGAGGCGGCGATCTCGGCGGCGACCTCGTCCAGCGCCTCGTTCGAGCGGGCCTTGAGCCGCTCGACCCGGTCGTAGAGCGCCTCCCGCTTGAACGGGTCGTTCAGCTCGTTGAGCAGCGCCTGCAGGCGCCGCGACACGTCGATGGCGTGCTCGGCCAGGGGGACGAGGCGGTCGGCGAGCTCGTCGAGCGTCCGCGCGCGGCGGGGGTCGGTCAGCTCGGCCACCCACGGGGGAAGGTCGTGCGCCATGCCATCATGCTCCCACTTCCGTGTAGCGTGGCACGCCGTGGCGGGCTATTCCGATGACCTGCGTCTCGCGCATGTGCTGGCGGACGGGGCCGACGACATCACGACCAAGCGCTTCCGCGCGCTCGATCTCGACATCGAGACCAAGCCGGACCTGACCCCGGTCAGCGACGCCGACCGGGGCGTCGAGGAGCAGATCCGCGGGACGCTCAAGCGGGCCCGGCCGCGGGACGCGGTGATCGGCGAGGAGTACGGGAAGACCGGGTTCAGCCAGCGCTGCTGGATCATCGACCCGATCGACGCCACCAAGAACTTCGTCCGCGGCGTCCCGGTGTGGGCCACGCTGATCGCGCTGATGGAGGACGACGAGGTCGTGGTCGGGCTGGTGTCGGCACCCGCGCTGAACCGGCGCTGGTGGGCGGCGCGCGGCGGCGGCGCCTGGACGGGCCGGAGCCTGTCCCGGGCCACCCGGATGCAGGTCTCGTCGGTCACCGAGATGTCGGACGCGTCGCTGTCGTTCTCCAGCCTGTCCGGCTGGGAGGAGCAGGACCGGCTGGACCGCTTCCTGGACCTCACCCGCACGGTGTGGCGGACGCGGGCGTTCGGGGACTTCTGGTCGCACATGATGGTGGCGGAGGGCGCGGTCGACATCTCCACCGAGCCCGAGGTGTCGCTGTGGGACCTGGCCGCCCTCCAGGTGATCGTCGAGGAGGCCGGCGGGATGTTCACCGACCTGTCCGGCGTCCCCGGCCCGGACGGCGGCAGCGTGGTCTGCACCAACGGCAAGCTGCACGCCGAGGTCCTGCGCACGCTGGGCGGCGGCCAGCTCTCGCTGCGCATCTGACCTGGTCGGGGGCTGGCTTCCCGCGGACTCGCGACATATCGTGGAACGACCGCTCGCGTGCGATCGTTCTCGATATGGGCGGCCCGTACGGAGGTAGAAGATGTCGACCCAGATGAAGTTCGTGATCGGCGGCGTCGCCGCGTTCCTCGTCCTGTCGATCCTGGGCTGGTGGACGGTGGCGCTGATCGTGCTCGGCGTCATGGCCGTACCGGCCGTGCTCTACATGATGCTCGACCCGTCGCAGCGCCGCCGGGTCCGCGCCCAGTCCCGCAAGCGCCTGGGCGGCTGATCGGTGCCCGAACGGATCCCAAGCGTCGCGATCGCGTCCGAAGGCAGGTCCGAGCGCAGGCGAGAACCTGATCGCGCAGCGAGCCGTCAAGGCGAGTTCGGAGCGATGCGGCGATCGCCGCAGTGCCCGCCGAAGGAAGGCCGCCAAGGCCTGACGCCAAGGGCACTGCCATAAACGCAGCGCGGATCGGAGTGGTCGGGGCGGGGATCCTCGGGCTGGCCGTCGCACGGCGGCTGGCGGAGCTGCGCCCTGACGCGGAGCTGACCGTCCTCGACAAGGAGGACCGTCTCGCGGCCCACCAGACGGGCCACAACAGCGGCGTGGCGCACGCCGGGCTGTACTACGCGCCCGGCTCGCTGAAGGCGACGCTGTGCCGGCGCGGGATCGCGCTGCTCAAGGACTACTGCGCCGACCGGGGCCTCCCGTACGAGGAGTGCGGGAAGGTCGTCGTCGCGCGGAACGCGGCCGAGCTGGCGCCGCTGGCGGAGATCGAGCGGCGGGCCACCGCCAACGGCGTGCCGGGCCTGCGCCGGCTGGACGCCACGGGGCTGCGCGAGATCGAGCCGCACGCCGCCGGGATCGCCGCGCTGCACTCGCCGGAGACCGCCATCGTCGACTTCACGGCGGTGGCCCGCGCGTACGCCGCGGACGTGACGGCGGCGGGCGGCACGCTGCGGCTGGGCACGGAGGTCGTCCGGATCGGCCGCAGGGGGGACGCGGTCACCGTCCGCACCGGCGGCGGCGAGGAGCTGGTCTTCGACCGGCTGGTGATCTGCGCGGGCCTCCAGTCGGACCGGGTGGCGCGGCTGGCGGGCGACTCCCCCGCGCCGGCGATCGTGCCGTTCCGCGGCGAGTACTACCGGCTCGTCCCGGACCGGGAGCACCTGGTCCGGGGGCTGATCTACCCGGTGCCCGATCCGCGCTACCCGTTCCTCGGCGTCCACTTCACCCGGCGGGCCGGCGGCGGCGTCGACGTCGGGCCGAACGCCGTGCTCGCGCTGGCCAGGGAGGGCTACCGGCGCCGCGACGTCCGGCCCGCCGACCTGTGGGAGACGCTGCGCTGGCCGGGTTTCAAGCACCTCGCCCGGCGGCACTGGCGGACCGGCGTCAGGGAGATGTACGGCTCGGCGGTCAAGCGCGCGTTCCTGGCCGAGGCGCGCGCCTTCGTCCCGGACCTGCGGGCCGCCGACATGGTGCCGGCGCCCGCCGGGGTGCGCGCCCAGGCCGTGGACGCGGACGGCTCGCTCGTCGACGACTTCCGGATCGGGCGGCTGGGGCCGGTCACGACCGTGCGGAACGCGCCGTCCCCCGCCGCCACCTCGTCCCTGGCCATCGCCGAGCACCTGGCCGGGGAGATCCTCGCGGGCTGATCCTCGCGGGCTGATCCGGCGGCGCCCTCACCAGAGGGCGCGGTCGGCGCCCCTCGGGTCGGCGGCCACCGGGTTCCCGGCCCCGTCGAACACCTTCACCGGACGGGACGCGGCGTCGAACCGCTCCCAGCCGGGGTCGCCGTGGACGGCGAAGTCCACCCACGCGCGGTGCATGGCGTCGGCCAGCTCCTGCGGCGGGTTGGGGCCGGCCATCTCGCCCGACCCGTCCACGTTCAGGTTGTCGAAGACGAAGCCCAGCTCCAGCGCGTGGCAGGCGCCGAGGTCGTGGTTGGGCGACCGCCACGCGAACTCGTACATCCAGGTGGACCCGCCGTGCCCCTCGGCCAGCCGGTTGGCCGGGATGCGGAACAGGCCGTCGGTGATCAGCGTCGCGAGCAGCTCGCCGGCGGACATCTCGGGGTGGGCGTCCCGGTACGCGGCGACCACGTCGGCCCGCGTCCCCATCCCGGTCGCGATGGCGCCGACCAGGTCCTGGGTGAGGGCGGCGGCCAGCCCGGTCGGCATGAGGAAGAGCCGGAACTCCTCCGCCGTGTACCCGATCAGCAGGTCCACGTCCCGTCCGGCGCCGGCGGCGACGGCGTCCTCGGGGCGGCGGGCCAGCAGCTCGCCGTCCAGTACGGGCGTCAGCGCCATCCCGGAGGCGGCCGTGGTGGCGCCCCAGCGGCCCGGGTCGGGCAGCGCCGACACCTCCGCCGCCACCGCCGACTGCACCGGAATGATCTCGGCCGGGTCGAGCTTCGCGAACGCCTCGGCGGTCGGCTCGATCCCGAGCCGGGCGGCCATCTCCGCGCTGACGAGCAGCGCGTCCTCGGGCGTCTGCGCGATGGCGCCGGCGCCGCTCTGCGCGATGGCGCGGCGGAACAGCCCCAGGTCCAGCGACAGCAGCGTGCTGACGCTCATCGCGCCCGCCGACTCGCCGAACACCGTCACCCGGTCCGGGTCGCCGCCGAACGCCGCGATGTTGTCGCGCACCCACTCCAGCGCGGCGATCTGGTCGCGCAGCCCGCGGTTGGCGGGGGCGCCCGGCAGGTACGCGAAGCCCTCGACGCCCAGCCGGTAGTTGATCGTCACGCAGACGACGCCGTCGCGCGCGAAGTTCGCTCCGTTGTAGGCGCTCACGGCGCCCGACCCGTTCCGGAACGCCCCGCCGTGGATCCACACCATCACCGGCAGCCGCTCGCCGTCCCCCGGCGACGGCGTCCAGACGTTCAGGTTCAGGCAGTCCTCGCCGGGGATCTCCGGGTCGGGCAGCAGCATGTCGTACGGCTTGGGGTAGCCCGGCTTCGGCGCCGTGGGGCCGAACTCCAGCGCGTCCCGCACCCCGTCCCACGGCTCCGGCGGCCGCGGCGCGGCGAACCGGTCCGCCCCGAACGGCGGCGCCGCGTACGGGATCCCGAGGAACGCGGCCACCCCGTCCCGGCTCGCGCCCCGCACCTTGCCGTACCTGGTCTGGACGACGGTCTCCATCCGCACCCTCGTTTCTAGAACAAGATTCGAACAACTTGAGGGTAGCGACCCGCCGGTACGGACGGAACGGGCTTATCCGCCCGTGCGGTGCAGCATCCGGGTCAGGTGCTCGCGGGCGAAGGCGCGGACGGCGGCGTCGTCGTCCAGGGCCAGGCCGCCGCCGGGGATGAGCAGGACCGAGACGGCCACCCGCAACAGCACCTCGGCGACGGTCGCGTAGTCCTCGCCGTCGCCGGGCCGGGCGCGGCGCAGGCGGTCGGCGAGGATGTCGCGGGCGGCGAGCATGACGGCGCCGCCGTTCATGCTGAGCTGCGGCAGGAACGCCTCGGGCTCGCTCTCCAGCACGCGGGCCAGCAGCGGGTGCGTGCGGGCACCGCGCAGGCCCGCGACGAACCCCTCGACGACCGCGTCCTCGGCGGTCGGCAGGCCCTCGGTCGCGGCGGAGATCCCGCCGAGGAACCGCCGGCACTCGCGCAGGATCACCGCCTGGAGCAGCTGGTCCTTGCTCCCGAACCGCCGGTAGATGGTGGTGCGGGCGACGCCGCCGCGCTTGGCGACGTCCTCGACGCTGACCCGGCGCAGCCCGTAGGTCTCGAACTCGGCCAGGGCGGCGTCGAGGATCCGGGTGTCGAGACCGTCCGGGTCCCCGGCGCCGCCCGCGAGCCGGGCCAGCAGGTCCGCGGTCATCCGCGGATGCGGGCGTCGTAGGCCTTGCGCGCGTCCGGGTCGTACTCCAGGAAGATCTTGTCCAGGCCGAGCCGGCGCGACATGGCCTGCCGGAACCGGTCCGGGAAGAACCCGCTCAGCCGCACCTGGCGGCCGAGCCTGGCGGGCACGACCACCTGCGGCCGCGGCCGGCCGATCAGCGCGACGACGGCGGCGGCGATGTCCTCGGGCTCGGCGTTCTTCTGGCCCTTCGGGCTGGCGGTGCCGGCGACCAGTTCGGTGTTGGTGAACGTCGGCAGCACGGCGCTGACGTGGACCCCGCGGTCCTGGACCTCCAGCCGGGTCGCCTCGGTGAACCCGACGACGGCCGCCTTGCTGGCGTTGTAGAGGGCCAGGCCCGGCGTGTACAGGACGCCCGCCAGGGACGCGATGTTGATGATGTGGCCGCGCCCGCGCGGCAGCATCCGCTCCAGCGCCAGCTTGGTGCCGAGCATGACGCCGTGGACGTTGATGTCGAGGCAGCGCCGCGCGTCGGCGTCGCTCTCGCCGGTCACCGGGCCGATCGGCATGATCCCGGCGTTGTTGATCAGCACGTCGATCCGCCCGGCGCTCTCCAGGAACGCGGTGAACGACTCGCGCGAGGTGACGTCCAGCGGGTAGGCCGCGACGCCCAACTTCTCCCCGGCCTCCTTCACCGCGGTCTCGTCGATGTCGCCGATGACGACGGTGGCGCCCTTGGCCTTGAGGGCGCGGGCGGTGGCGAGGCCGATGCCGCGGGCGGCGCCGGTGATCGCGATGACCTTGCTCATCAGCTGTGCTCCAGACGGTCGAGTCGTACGGGCAGGCCGTCCCTGGGCGAGGGCAGCGAGGTGGTGTCCAGCGGCCACTCGTACCGGCCGGGGACGCTCCACCGGTGGTGCAGCAGGATCTGGTGCATGACGCTCTTCACCTGCATCCCGGCGAAGTGCAGCCCGATGCACTTGTGGGCGCCGCCGCCGAACGGGGACCAGGCGTACTTGTGCACCTTGTCCTCGCGCCGCTCGGGCGCGAACCGCTCGGGGTCGAACCGCTCCGGGTCCGGCCAGTACTCGGGCATGTAGTGGTTGGTGAGCTGCGGCACGACCACGAGCGAGCCGGCGGGGATGTGGTAGCCGAGGATCGAGGTGTCCTTGACGACCCGGCGGGGCAGCGCCGGCACGGGCGCCAGCAGCCGCAGCGCCTCCTTCATCACCAGGTCCGCCGACGGCAGCCGGTCGAGGTCCTCGAACTCCAGCGCGGGCTTGCCGAGCGCGAGCGACTCGTCCCGGAGCCGCTCCTGCCATTCGGGGTACTTGGCCAGGTAGTAGGCCATCGTGGTCAGCGTGATGGTGGTGGTGTCGTGCGCCGCCATCAGCGCGAAGATCATGTGGTTGACGACGTCCTCGTCGGTGAACCGGTGCCCGTCGTCGGTCTCGGCCTGGCACAGCGCGGCGAACAGGTCGTCGCCGCCGTCGCGGCGCTTGGCGGGCAGGTGCCCGCGGAAGAACTCCTCCAGCACCGCGCGGGCCCGCACGCCCTTGTGCCAGCGCAGCCCCGGCACCGGGAACCGCACGTACGCGGTGCCCGCCCGGACGGCGTCGATGAACGCCCCGTTGATCCGGTCGGCCTCGGCGCGCTCCAGCTCGACGCCCATGAAGACGTCCGTCGCCAGGTCGAGCGTCAGCTGCTTGACGTGGTCGTACACCTTGAAGCCAGGGCCGGGCTCCCACGCCTGGACGCCTTCCTTGATGCCGGGCGCCATCGCGTCCATGTACGACCGCAGCCGCTTCTGCGTGAACGCCTGCTGCATGATGCGCCGGTGGTGCAGGTGCTCCTCGAAGTCCAGGAGCATGATGCCGCGGTAGAAGAACGGCCCGATGAAGTAGCTCCAGGCGGGCCCGTTCGCGAACGCCTTGTCCCGGTTGACCAGCACCGTCTCGGCGGCCTCCGGGCCCTGCACGGTCACGGTGCGCTGGCCGAGCAGCCAGCCCCAGGTGACCGGCCCGAACTGCTCGTAGCGCTTGCGGGCGACCTTGAACGGCTGCCGCATGACCTGGAGCGTGTTGCCGATGAACGGGATGCCGGGCTGCCCGCGGACGGGCTTGAGCCCGCTGCCCTCCGGCGGCGGCGCGAGGATGGTGGTGGCCATGGGCCCTCCGCGTCATGGGGGAACAGAAAGGCGGAATCTGTAGCTTTGTTCTAACGCAGCGGGACGCCCCGCGTCCAGACCAGAACCGAATTCGGTTCAGCGGTAGGCGCCGCCCTGGTCCCGCTCGTACTCCGCCACCGCCGGAACGCTCCCGTCCCGCAGCGGCGCCGTCCGCGGCCGCCCCGACGCCGCCACCGGCACCTCGTCCACCACCCGCACCAGCGCGGGCCGCAGCGCGGGCTCGACCCGCAGCAGCGCCTCGGTCAGGTCGATCGGCTTCAGCTCGTCCCGCAGGCTGATCGCGGCCGCCACCTTCTGCTCCCGCTCCCCCGCCGGAACGCCGTACACCGCCACCGCGTCCACGGCGGGCAGCTCGCCCAGCGCGTCCCGGACCGGCCCCGGCGGCACCACGCCGTCCGCCGTGCGGATCAGCTCGGCCTCCCGCCCGGCCAGCCAGAAGTCGCCGTCGGCGTCCCGCCGGAACAGGTCGCCGGTCGCCATCCAGGCGTCCCCGGGCGCGAACAGGCCGCGCAGCGCCCGTCCCGCGTGCCCCGGCCGGACCCGCGCCACCAGCATCCCGATCTCGTCCGGCCCGCACTCGACCGCGAGCCCGTCCGGGCCCTCCGACAGCCGCCCGCGCTCCAGGTCGTACCGCGCCAGCCGCACCTCGGCGCTGCCCGGCAGCGGCCGGCCCAGCGCCCCCGGCTTCTTGCCGCCCAGGTTGACCAGGATCGCCTCGCCCTCCGTCGAGGCGTAGAACTCCAGCACCCGCGCCGGCGCGAACCGCTCCTCGACGCGCCGCCACAGCCCGCGCGGCATCCCCGAGCCGATGAACAGCCGGACCGGATGGTGCCGCTCCCCCGGATGCGGCGGCGCGTTCACCAGATCGCGCAGCGACGTCCAGGTGTACGAGGCCACCGTCGCCCCGTACCGCCTGGCCTCGTCCCAGAACGTCTCCGGGTCGTACGCGCTGGCCAGCGCCAGCCGCGCACCGCCGACCGCGGCGCCGCCCAGGCTCATCATCAGCGCGGACGGATGCTGCAGCGGCGTCAGGCTGTACACGGTGTCGGCCGGCGACAGGTCGGCCGACGAGGCCGTGCCGAACGCCGACAGCGCCCACCGCCGGTTGGTGATCCGGCTGGCCTTCAGATGCTCGCCCTCCCCCGTGAACAGCACGAACGCCAGGTCGCCCGCCAGCCCCGGATTGGGCCGGAACCACCCCGGCACCTCGACCTCGTCCGGATCGATCCGCTCCATGTCGACGACGCCCTCGTGCTCCCCGCCGCCGCCTCCCAGCAGGAACACCTCGGCCCCGGCCGCCACGGCCCGCGCCACGTTCTCCGGATCGGCGATGATCCGTTCCACACCGCCCAGCTCGACCTCGCGCCCGACATCGCCGTCCGGCCGCAGCAGCACGGCCACGGCCCCCAGCCGCGACAGCGCCGCCACCAGCGCCAGCGCGGTCGGCCGGGTCTCCATCAGCACCCCGACCGGATCCCCCTGCCGCACACCGATGTGGATCAGCCCGCGCACCACGGCGTCGATCCGCGCCTTCGCCGCCGCCTGCGTGTAAGCCCGCCCCTTGTACAGGAAGAAGACGTCTTCAGGATCGCGCTCGTCCAGGAGCAGCCCCAGCGACATCCGCGTCTCGGAGCCGATCCGCTCCAGCCGGGCCAGCCGCGGCAGGTTCTGCGTGGCCTGGTGCGCCAGCCGCCGCGACCCCTGGACGACCCGGGACGCCGACCGCACCGCCTCCGCGCCGAGCCCCACGACCAGCTGCAGCCCGTGCTCCCCCGGCACCACGGGCGCCTCCGCACCCGCCGGAACGACCACATCGGGCAGCTCGGCGCCGTCCTCGCGCCACCGCACCCACCCCGCGACCGCCGGCCACGTCTGCGCGACCGCCTGGCCGCCCACCACGAGCCCGAAATGCCCGGCCCGCAGCGCCGCCTCGTACACCTCGGCCCGGGGCGCCGCCCGCCGGATCCCGCGCACCATCTCCGGCGAGGCGATCTCATCGACCTCGCCGACGAACGTCAGCACCGGGCACGAGATGTCGGCGAGCGTCACCAGCCGGTCGCCGATGACGAACCCGCCGGTCAGCATGCGGTTGTGCGCGATGAACTGGCGGACGAACTCCGCCAGCGCGGGCCCGGGCCACGACACCCACCCCTCGCGCTCCAGGAACCGCCGCTGCCGCTCCCGCAGCGCCAGCCGTTCCCGGTCGTGCAGGCGCAGGATGAAGTCCACCCGGCTGCGCACCGACTTCACCGGGCTGAGCAGCTGGAACCCCGTCCGCGTCACCCACCCCGGCACCGCGAACCCGCCGAGCGGGATCCGCCCGGCCTCCCCGGCGACCCACCCCGGCACCCCGAACGGCAGCCCCACGCTCGTATCGGCGGGACTCCCGAACGTCACCACGGAGGCGATGCCCTCGCTCCTCCGATAGGCGGCCACCTGGTAGCAGAACATCCCGCCCTGCGAGTACCCGGCGAGGTGCACGTCCCGCCCGGTCAGCTCCCGCACCCGGTCGATCGCCTCGTCCACGGCCAGGACGTGATCGCTGACGGTCCGCTCCAGCCCGCCGGGCTCCCGCTCGGGCGCCCCGAAATCCACCACCCACGGATCCACGCCCAGCTCATGGAGCACGCCCACCGCGCTGACGCGCGCGGAGATGTCGTACACCTCCGCGCTGACCATCAACGGCGGCACGAGGAGCACCACCGGCCCGTCACCACCCGGGAAGTAGTGCCGCAGCCGGTGGACCCTGCGCTCCTGCCGCACCTCGAACGGCGAACCGTCCTCGCCGATGTCGAGCCCGCCGAACCGGGCGACCTCGAGCGCGTTCTGGGCGGTGCGGAGCACGGTGCTGATCACAGGGGGCATGGTCGCCCAATCAACTACAGAACGGTGGCCCCGTCCAGCTCGCCCGCCTGCAGCCGCTCCCACATGAACCGCCGCCGCGGCTTGCCGCTCGACGTCCGCTGGATCAGCCCGGACCCGATCACGATCGTCACCTCGACGTCACCGAGCCGCCGCCGCAGCATCTCCCGCACCGCGGGCGCCCAGCTCGCGTCGCCGGTCTCCGCGAACAGCGCCAGCCCGCGCGTACCGGCGCCCGGCACGCCCACGACCACGATGCGCCCCTTGTGCATCCCGCACACCTCGGCGACCTTGGCCTCCAGGTCCTCCACGTACACCGAGCGGCCGCGCGCCTTGATGCTGTCGCCCATCCGCCCGAGGACGAAGAGCTGCCCCTCGTAGAAGAACCCGGCGTCCCCGGTGAACACGGAACCGTCCTCGAACCGGGTGGACTTCCCCTCGGCCCCGGCGTAGTACCCCCCGCACGCCGACGCGCCGCCCACCACGATCTCGCCGAGGGACCCGTCCGGAAGCGGGTTCCCCTCGTCATCGACGATCCGCACGGGAACGTCGTCCTGCGGCGTCCCGCACCCGACGATCCACCCGGCCTTGGCCCCGAGCGACTGCTCGCCCAGCTCGTGCCACTCCACGATCCCGACCGGCCGGCCGAACTCCAGCGACGCCGCGTCGGGCCGTACGGCCAGCGGCCGGCGCCGCACCTGGTCCATCGTGACCAGCAGCGTCGTCTCCGCCATCCCGAACGCGGGCATGAACGCCTCGCGCGGGAACCCGAACGGCTCGGCCATCCGCGCGAACGACTCCAGCGCGTGCGGATCGATCGGCTCGGCCCCCACGATCACGCTGCGCCACCCCGAGAGGTCGACGCCCTCCAGCTGCTCGGGCTTGATCCGCCGCGCCGCGTACGCCAGCGCGAACGGCGGCGTGGCCGTGTGCGCGGCCTCCGCGAAGCACCGCACCCACCGAGCCGGATCCCGGATGAACTGGTCGGGCCGCATCAACCTCAGCGAAGCCTGAACCGTAATAGGCGTAATAAAACACCCAATAAGCCCCATGTCGTGATACAGCGGCAGCCAGGACGCGACGACGTCCCCATCCTCGAAGCCCGCCGTACGCGCGATCAGCTCGATGTTGGCCTCCAGGTTCTCCCAGGTGACCATCACCCCCCGAGGCGCCCCGCTGGACCCCGAGGTGAACTGCAGCAGCGCCAGCTCCCCGGCCTCCCGCACCTCCGCCTCGGCCTCTCCCTGCCGGGGCCGCCACGGCGTCCCGGAGATCCCCGCCTCGTCCATGGCCTGCGCCGCGAGCGGCGCCAACTCGTCCGAGGCGACCGTCAGCGCGGGCCGGGCCTGCCGCAGGATCGCCGCGACATGAGCGACGTACTCGTCGCCGTCCTGGAACAGCGGCGGCGTGATCAGGCAGACGGTCGCCCCCGCCGCCCAGACCCCGTAGTACGTCTCCACGCACGTGAAGTCGGTGGGCAGGATCACGCACACCACGTCGCCGGGCCGGACACCCTCCTCGATCAGCGCCGTGGCGGTGCGCCGCGCCGCACCGGCGAGGGCACCGTAGTCGCGGAACTCCCAGCCGCCGTCGTCCGCGGCCAGGTGGACGCCCCGTCCGGCGTTCGGCTTGTCCAGCCAGTCCCGCAGCCCAGATGCCATCGTCTCCCCTTCGCCGAAACCCACGAGTAACTTTCGCGGGAGTCTACGGCGTACGCAAGCGCCCCCCATCGGGGCCCACGGCGAAGCCGTCCATATCCTGGAACCATGCGCACTGGTGTGGCCGCCGCCCTGGACATCGCCCTGGTCCTGGTCTTCGTGGTGATCGGCCGAAGCTCCCACGACGAGGCCCTGTCCCCCGCCGGCCTGGCCACCACGGCCTGGCCCTTCTTCCTGGCCCTGGCCGCGGGCTGGCTCCTGACCCGGGCCTGGCGCCGCCCCGAGACCCTCCCCACCGGAGCCGGCGTCTGGCTCACCACGGTGGTCGGCGGCATGCTCCTGAGGGCGGTCTCAGATCAGGGAACGGCCCTGCCCTTCATCATCGTCGCCACCCTGTTCCTGGCGGCGGTACTCCTGGGCTGGCGCCTGATAGCCAAACTCACCACCCGCACCAAAACCACCCACCCGCACCAGCCCGTGTGATTCGGACCACGAACAGCCCGTGCGATCCGGATTTCGCACATCCCGCGTGATCAACATCCCGCGTGATCAGGACTTCGCACAAAAAGAATTTGGCCCGAACCGCCTAGGGGACGCGGGAGGCGAGCCGCCGCGGCTGTGGGAGGCGAAGCCTCCCGCCCCGGGGGTTCCAGGGGGTCGCCCCCCTGGGAGAAACGGCGAAGGGTCCCCCTGGGAGGAAGCCAAAGCTTCCGAACAGGAGGACCCTAGGACCCGTAGCGGGGGCAGGATTTGAACCTGCGACCTCTGGGTTATGAGCCCAGCGAGCTACCGAACTGCTCCACCCCGCGGTGATGTCTTAACTGTATTGGGCCCCTGGTGCTTAGGCAAACCGGTTGGCGCGGCGAGAGCGGCGGTGAGCATCTGCACGAGGTCGGTGACGAAGGTGTCGTGGTCGAGGAGGGAGTCGGTGCGTTCGGCGCGGTCGGCGAGGGCGGCGGTGAGGAACGCGATGGCGACGGAGATGCGTTCGAGGGCGAACGGTTCGGGGAGGGTGGCGCGGCAGCGGTCTTCGAGGAGTTTCAGCTGGGCGGCGAGCGCGGTGCCTTCGAGGAGGGGCGGGACGCGGTGGCTGCGGATGCCGGCCTGGCCGGCGACCTGGGCGACGATGCGGAGGAAGTCGCGGCCGTGCGGGGTCCGGAGTTCGGCGGCGATGGGTTCGACGACGGCGGCGGTGATGGCGCGCAGGTCGGTGGGGTCGAGGGTTTCGAGGGCGGCCGCGCGGGCGGGTTCCATGCGCTGGACGCCGGCGGTGAGGATGGCGGCGAGCAGGCCTTGGCGGGAGCCGAAGTGGTAGGTGATGGCGGAGTCGTTGGCCTGGCCGGCGAGCCGGACGATGTCGCGGGTGCGGGCTCCGTCGACGCCTTCTGACGCGAAGAGGCGGGCGCCGGCGTTCAGCAGGCGTTCTTTGGTGGCTCTTGCGTCTCTCGGCACAGCCCTTATAGTAACGGCGGACGTTATTAACGGAGGCCGTTACTATGTACGACCCGTTCTCGCCCGACTTCCAGGCCGACCCGTACCCCGTCTACCGGCGGCTCCGCGACGAGGAGCCCGTCCACCGGCACGAGGATCCGCCGTTCTGGGCGCTGTCCCGGTTCGATGACATCTGGGAGGCCGTACGGGACCCGAAGCGGTTCTCCTCGGCCCAGGGGCTCACGTTCCATCCGGACGAGATCGGGACGCTGGGCCTGGCCCCCACGATCGTGATGCTGGACCCGCCGCGGCACACCCGGCTGCGGCGGCTGATCAGCCACGGGTTCACGCCGCGGCGGATCGCGGAACTGGAGGACCTGCTGCGGGAGTTCGTCCGGGGACGCATCGCCCTGATGGAACGCAAGGCGGCCGACGGCGAGCCCGTCGACCTGCACCGCGACTTCTCCTCGCCGCTCCCCACGTTCGCGCTCGCGCATCTGCTGGGCGTCCCCGAGGCGGACCGGGCACGGTTCGATCCCTGGGTCGCCGCGCTGACGACCGTCCAGGAGGAGGGGCTGAACGGCACGGGCGCCGTCGAGGCGGTGGCGGAGATGTTCGCCTACTTCTCCGACGTGATCGCCGACCGGCGCAAGGATCCGCGGGACGATCTCATCACCGCGCTGACGGTCGCCGAGGCGGACGGCGAACGGCTGGCCGACTGGGACATCCTCGGCTTCTGCTTCGTCATGGTCGCCGGCGGCAACGACACCACGGGCAACCTGATCTCGCACGGCGTGGCCCTCCTCGACGCCACCCCCGCCGAGCGGGAGAAGCTGCTCAAGGACCCGGGCCTCATCCCGAACGCCCTGATGGAGTTCCTGCGGATGGAGGGCTCCGTGCAGTCGCTCGCCCGGACGACGACGGAGCCGGTGACGCTGCACGGCGTCGAGATCCCGGCGGGCGAGAAGGTCATGATGCTGTACGGGTCGGCCAACCGCGACGAGCGCGAGTTCGGCCCCACGGTGGACGAGCTGGACGTGACCCGCGAGATCCCGCGCCACCTGGGCTTCGCGACGGGCGTCCACTTCTGCATCGGCTCGCACCTGGCGAAGCTCCAGGGGCGGGTGGCGTTCGAGGAGCTGCTGGGCGCCCACCCGTCCATCGGCGTGGACCTGGCGGGCGCCCGGCGGATCAACTCCCCGTTCAGCCGGGGGTGGGAGACGCTCCCGGCGACGGGGCTCGGGAAGGGCTAGCCCATGTGCGGGTAGCGGTGGTCGGTCGCGGGGACGAACGTCTCCTTGATCGACCGCGGCGAGGTCCAGCGCAGCAGGTTGAGCACCGAGCCGGCCTTGTCGTTGGTCCCCGACGCCCGCGCGCCGCCGAACGGCTGCTGCCCGACCACGGCCCCGGTGGGCTTGTCGTTGACGTAGAAGTTGCCCGCCGCGAACCGCAGCGCCTCGGCCGTGCGGACGATCGCCTCCCGATCCCGCGCGATGACGGCGCCCGTGAGCGCGTACGCCGACACCGACTCCAGCTGCGCGAGGACCTCGTCGTACCGCTCGTCGTCGTAGACGTGGACGCCGAGGATCGGGCCGAAGTACTCGGTCTTGAAGATCTCGTTCTCGGCGTCGGCGGAGACCAGCACGGTCGGCCGCACGAAGTAGCCGACCGAGTCGTCGTACGTGCCGCCGGCCACGATCTCGACGGACGGGTCGGCCTTGGCGCGCTCGATGGCGTCGCGGTTCTTGGCGAACGCGCGCTCGTCGATCACGGCGCCCATGAAGTTGCCGAGGTCCGTCACGTCGCCCATGGCCAGGCCGTCGACCTCGGCGGCGAACTCGTCCTTGAAGCCGTTCTCCCAGATCGACCGCGGCACGTACGCGCGCGAGGCCGCCGAGCACTTCTGGCCCTGGTACTCGAACGCGCCGCGGATCAGCGCCGTCTTCAGGACCGCCGGGTCGGCGGACGGGTGCGCGACGACGAAGTCCTTGCCGCCGGTCTCGCCGACCAGCCGCGGGTAGCTCCGGTAGCCGGTGATGTTCTCGCCCACCGCGCGCCACAGCTTCTGGAACGTGGCGGTGCTGCCGGTGAAGTGGATGCCCGCCAGCTCGGGGTGCGGGAGCGCGACCTCGGACACGGCGGTCCCGTCCCCGGTCACCAGGTTGATCACACCGGGCGGGAGGCCGGCCTCCTCCAGCAGCCGCATCAGCAGGACGGCCGCGAACGTCTGCGTCGGGGACGGCTTCCAGACCACCACGTTCCCCATCAGCGCGGGCGCGGTCGGCAGGTTGCCGGCGATCGCGGTGAAGTTGAACGGGGTGATCGCGTACACGAACCCCTCCAGCGGCCGGTGGTCGGACCGGTTCCACACGCCGGGGCTGCTGATCGGCTGCTCGGCCAGCACCTGCCGCGCGAAGTGCACGTTGAAGCGCCAGAAGTCGATCAGCTCGCACGGGGTGTCGATCTCGCCCTGCTGGACGGTCTTGCCCTGGCCCAGCATCGTCGCGGCCAGCAGCGTCTCCCGCCACGGTCCCGACAGCAGGTCGGCCGCCCGCAGGAAGACCGCCGCCCGCTCGTCGAACGGCAGCGCCCGCCACGCGGGGGCCGCCGCCAGCGCGGCGTCGATCGCGTCCCGGGCGTCGCCGGCGGTCGCGGTGCCGAACGTTCCGAGCACGGCCGCGTGCCGGTGCGGCTGCACGACGTCGACCTTGGCGCCGGCGCCCATCCGCCGCACGCCGCCGATCGTCATGGGCAGGTCCATCGGCGCGGCCTGCAGCTCGGCCAGCCTCGCCTCCAGCCGGGCCCGCTCGGGGCTGCCGGGCGCGTACGTGTGGACCGGCTCGTTCACCGGCTGCGGCACGTGGGTCACGGCGTCCATGGAAACCTCCACATCAAAGGAACGAACGGAGAAAGAAGGCGAGGTTGGCGGGGCGCTCGGCCAGCCGCCGCATGAAGTAGCCGTACCAGTCGCCGCCGTACGGGACGTAGACGCGCATCCGCTCGCCCGCCCCCGCCAGCCGGCGCTGCTCGTCGGAGCGGATGCCGTACAGCATCTGGAACTCGTACGAGCCGGGCTCGCGGTCGTTGCGGCGCGCCAGCTCCAGCGCGATCTCGATCATGCGCGGGTCATGGCTGGCGATCATCGGGTGCCCGTCCTGCTCCATGAGCAGCCGCATCCCGCGCACGTACGCGCGGTCGACCTCGGCCCTGCCCTGGTACGCGACGGACGCCGGCTCCGCGTAGGCGCCCTTGACCAGGCGCACCCGGCCGCCGGCGAGATCGCGCAGGTCGCCCTCGGTGCGCCGCAGCATCGCCTGGATCGCCACGCCCACCCACGGGAAGTCCGCGCGCAGGTCCCGCACGGCCTCCAGGGTGGCGTCGACCGTCGTGTGGTCCTCCATGTCGACGGTCACGGTCATGCCGAGCGCGTCGGCGCGCTCGCAGATCCGCCGGGCGTGCTCCAGCGAGAGCGCCCGCCCGTCGCTCAGGCCCTGGCCGAGCGCCGACAGCTTCAGCGAGGCCTCGGCGTCCTTGGTCAGCCCGTGCTCGGCGAACGCGTCGAACAGCTCCAGGTACGCGTCGCGCACGGCCTCGGCGCGCTCCCGGTCCCGGGTGTCCTCGCCGAGGTGGTCCAGGGTCACGGCGAGCCCGGCGCCGGTGAGCTCCCGGGTGGCGGCGACGGCCGCGTCCAGGGCCTCCCCGGCCACGAACCGATCGACGACGGCCCTGGTCAGGGGCACGCTCACAACGAGACGACGCATCCGATCGCTGCGCGCGGACGCGAGAAGAAGCCGACTGATCACGCCTTCAAGCTAGGTCGCACCCCGGGTGACCGAATACAGTCAAATGTCACTTCGACCGACCGGATCCTTCATACATATGGATGACCTTCAAGACATCGTCGAGTCGGCGGCCGACCTCCTGCGGGCGCCCGCCACGCTCGAGGACCGCGACTTCCACCTCGTCGCGTACGCCGCCCACGGCCGGACCATCGACCCCGTCCGCACCGAGTCGATCCTGCACCGCCGTTCCACCGACGAGGTCCGCACCCGCTTCGAGCGGCACGGCATCGCCCGCGCCACCGGCCCGGTGCGCATCCCCGCCGACCCCGAGGCGGGCCTGCTGCCGCGCCTGTGCCTGCCCGTCCGGTGGAACAACGTGACGTACGGCTACCTGTGGCTGCTGGACGCCGACCACCACATCACCCGCGCCATGGCCGACCAGGCCGCCCCGCTCACCGAGCGCGCCGCCCTGCTGATGGCCCGCCAGACCCGGGACCGCGACGACCTCGGCTGGAAGCTCGCCGACCTGCTGACCACCCGCCCCGACGTGCGCGCCCAGGCCACCGGCGAGCTCGCCGAGATCCTGACGCCCCCGTTCACGGTGGCCGTCCTGCGCTCCGCCGAACCCGGGCCGCTCAACCCGTGGCTGCTCCCCCGCAACGTCGTGACCACCGTCTGGGAGGGCGACCACATCCTGGTGACGTCGCCCGCCAAGGCGGCCCAGACCGTCGAGCGCGCCCGCCGGCAGCTCCTGGAACGGCGCCCGTCCCCCACGTACGCGGGCCTGTACGGCCCCTGCCACGGCCTCACCGAGATCCGCGAGGGCTGGCTCCGCGCCCGCGTCGCCGCCCGCACGGCCGCCGACGGCGAGACCCGTACCTGGGAGTCGCTCGGCGCCCTGCGCCTCCTCCGGGCCGCCGACGACGAGTCCCTCGCCGGGACGCTGGCCGACCTCGCGCCGATGGGCGGCCTGGCCGAGACGGCGCGCACGTACCTGGACCTGGCGGGCAGCGTCCAGAAGACCGCCGCCGCGCTGAACGTCCACCGGCAGACCCTCTACGCCCGCCTGCGCCGCATCGAGGAGCTCACGGGCCTGGACCTCTCCGACGGCCGCGACCGCCTGACCCTCCACCTGGCCCTCACGCTCCGCCCCCACCTCAATATTTGACCATTCGTTCCAGATAGCCGTACGATCCCGATCATGGCCCGCACGAAGGAGTTCGACCCGGACGCCGTCCTGCGGCGCGCCATGGACCTGTTCCGGGAACGCGGCTGCGAGAACACCTCGATGGCCGACCTGGTCGAGCACCTGGGCATCGGCCGCGCCAGCATCTACGCCACGTTCGGCGGCAAGCGCGACCTCTACCTGAAGGCGCTGGCCCGCTACCGCGAGATCACGGACGGCGCCGTCCTGGAGTCCCTCTCCCGGCCCGGCCCCGCCCTCCCGGCCGTGCACGCCCTGATCGACGGCTACGCCCGCGAGTCGGCCACCGACGGGCACGGCTGCATGGTCGTCAACACCGCCGTGGAACTGGCCCCCAGGGACCCGGACGCGGCCCGCTGCGTGGAGGCCAGCTGGAGCCTCCTGGAGACCGCGCTGACCTCCGCGCTCACCCGCGCCCAGAAGCAGGGCGAACTCGCCGCCGAGAAGGATCCGCGGGCGCTGGCCCGCTTCCTGCTGGTCCTGTTCCAGGGGATGCGCGTCCTGGCCCGCACCCCCGACCCGTCCGACCGCCTCCGGGACACCGCCGCCCAGGCCCGGGCCCTCCTGTCCTGACCCCCGGCCCGCACGGCGGCCGCCCGCACGCATGCCCTGATTCTTGACCGATCATTCCAAATAAAGGAGAGTCATGACCGACTTCACCGGCAAGGTCGTCCTCATCACCGGCGGCGGAAGCGGCATCGGCCGCGCCACCGCCCTGGCGTTCGCCCGCGGGAACGCCACCGTCGTCGTCAGCGGCCGCACCCCCGGCCCCCTCGCGGAGACCGTCGCCCTGATCGAGAAGGACGGCGGGCGGGCCGAGGCCGTCCCCGCCGACGTCTCGAACGCGAGGGACGTGCAGAACCTGGTGGACGCCACGGTCCGCAACCACGGCGGCCTGGACATCGCGTTCAACAACGCCGGCGCCTTCGCCGCCGCCCCGGTCGCCGACATGGACGAGGACGCCTGGAACGCCCTGCTGGCGACCAACATCACCGGAGTGTTCCTCCCGATGAAGTACGAGATCGCCCACATGCGGGAGAACGGCGGCGGCGTCATCGTCAACACCTCGTCCAACATCGGCGCCCACCAGCGCCTCCCCGGCACCGGCGCCTACGCCGCCACCAAGGCCGCCGTCAGCGCCCTGACCCGTACCGCCGCCCTGGAGAACATCGCCGCCGGAGTCCGCGTCAACGCCGTCAGCCCCGGCCCGATCGACACCACGATGTCGCTGCGCCCCGGCGAGACCGAGGCCCAGCGCGCCGACCGCATGAAGACCGCCACGCCCATCGGCCGCGTGGGCACCACCGAAGAGACCGCCGCCACCGTCCTCTGGCTGGCCTCCCCCGCCTCCTCCTACGTGGTCGGCCACGACCTCGTCATCGACGGCGCCGCCACAGCATGACGCCCGGTGGGGGGCGGAGCCCCCCACCCCGGGGGTTCCAGGGGGTCGCCCCCCTGGGCCAACACAGCGAAGGGCCCTCCCGGGAGGAAGCGAAGCTTCCGACCAGGAGGGCCCTCGGACCGAGTAGCGGGGGCAGGATTTGAACCTGCGACCTCTGGGTTATGAGCCCAGCGAGCTACCGAACTGCTCCACCCCGCGGCGATGTCTTAACTCTATGGGGCGGGAGGGGCTTAGGCAAACTGGTTACGAACAGGTGGGGACGTCGCCCTTTCCTGCGTTGATGTTGTTGAGGGCGTCGATGGCGGTCTTGAGGGTGTCGGCGCGGACGAGGCGGAGTCCGTCGGGGCGGGCCTTGGCGGCGTCGGCGCAGTTGTCCGCGGGGGTGAGGAAGACGGTGGCGCCGGCGCGGCGGGCGGCGACCATCTTCTGCTGGATGCCGCCGATGGCGCCGACCTCGCCGGCGGGCGTGATGGTGCCGGTGCCGGCGACGAACGTCCTGCCGGGCAGCGAGCCGGGGGTCAGCTTGTCGACGATGGCGAGCGAGAACATCAGCCCGGCGCTGGGGCCGCCGACGTCGCCGACACTGATGTTGATCTTGAACGGGAACACGTACTCGTCGCGGAGGACGACGCCCATGACGGGACGGTCCGTACCGCCGTCCGGGGAGGCGACCGTCTTCAGGACGGCCTTCTCCTCCTTGCCGGAGCGCTTGTAGGTGATGGTCACCTGGCCCCCGGGCTTGCGCCCCTCCATCCGGCCGGTGACGTCCTCCAGCTTGGTCACCGGGGTGCCGTCCATGGCGACGACCTCGTCGCCGGGGCGGAGCCTCCCGTCGGCGGGCAGGCCCTTCTGCACGGAGTCGACCAGCACGCGGACCGGGAACTTGATGCCGAGCTGGTTCAGCGCGGCGGCCTCGGCGCTCTGCTGGGACGCCTCCATCTGGCGGGTGTTCTCCTGGTCGACCTGCTCCTGCGACTCGTTCTCCGGGAAGATCGTCTCCTCGGGGACGACCGCGACGTCGTCGTCCAGCCAGCCCTGCAGGGCGCTGAACAGGTCGAGCCGCGCGCCGGGGCCGCCGCGGTAGGTGACCGTGGTGAAGTTGAGGTGCCCCTGGTCCGGGTACGTCCGCCGGCCCTCGATCTTGATCAGGGGCTCGCCCTTCTCGTTGGTACCGAGGGTGTTGCTCGTCGGGCCGGGCCTCAACTCGACGTACGGGACGGGCATCTGCGAGCCGGCCAGGGCCAGCACCAGGATCAGCACGCTGGCGACGGCGAGCGTGGCGGCACGACGGGACATGGCGGAAACTCTATGCGGGATGGGGCGTTCAGCAGGCGCCGACCCACTCATCGCCGCCGTCGGCGAACAGCTGGTGCTTCCAGATCGGCACCCGCGCCTTGAGGTCGTCGATGAGCCGGCGGCAGGCCTCGAACGCCTCCGCGCGGTGCGGGCAGGACGCGGCGACGACCACGGCGAGGTCGCCGATCTCCAGGTCGCCGACCCGGTGCAGCGCCGCGAGCGCGCGGACCGGGAAGTCGGCGGCGACCTTCTCCATGACCGCGCGCAGCTCCCGCTCGACGGTGGGGTGCGCGCTGTACGAGAGCCGGCTGACGGCACGGGCGTGATCGGAATCGCGGACCGTCCCCACGAAGAGGGCGACGCCGCCGGCGCCCGGGTCGCCGACGGCGGCGAAGACCTCGTCCACCGACAGCGGCGTGTCGCGGATCCCGATCAGCCTGATGATGTCCTCGCTCACGTTCGGCAGGCTACCCGGCGCCCGGCTCGACCGGCTCGTCCGGTTCGAACGTGGCGGCCAGCGCGTCCGCGAGCGCCGGTACGAGGTCCGGCCCGACCAGCACCTCGTCGTCCACGTCGTGGCGGCGCAGCCGCAGGGCGGAGTGCCGGGTGCCGTCCCGGAGGACCCCGACGACCATGCGGACGTCCTCGCGGGCGGGATGCTTGGCGGCGAACTCGGCGGCCTCGGCCGCGTCCTCCGGGATCTCCTCCTCCACCTCGGGCGGCAGGACCACCCGTTCCAGGACCAGGGCGCAGCCGGTGACGGCGTCCGGCCAGGCGATCGTGGCCAGCGCGTCCTCCACGGCGGCCTGTTCGGGGAGGGCGGGCTGTTCGAGGGCGGCGAGGGTGTCGACGTCGGGGCTCAGGCCGAGCTGGTCGGCCAGTTCCGGCTCCGCGACGCGCAGCTCCTTGCTCTGCACGAGGGCGTAGAGGCGCGGGGCGGCGTCCCAGCCCTCCTGCGCGGAGTGGCGTTCGAGGTCCTGTACGACTTCTTCCAGAAGACTCACGGGCCCATCTTTCCCCCAATCGCATGGAGGAAATGCGGGAACCCCCCGTTCACTCGGTAAGTTGCATAGACAGCACCGGCCGTGTGCCGGCCTTCAGGCACGACCTTTTCGAACGGAGGGGCCCTTGACCTTCCGGACTCCCGCATTCGGGCGCCGGCTTGGAAACGGCCGGAGCCGGCTCGTACTACCGGTCCTGGTGGTACTGGCCGTGCTGCTGGTCGCGTTCATGCTGTTCACGTCCATCTGGACCAACCTGCTGTGGTACCGCTCGATCGGCTTCTCGTCGGTCTACACGACGGAGCTGTGGGCCAAGGTGCTCCTCTTCGTCGGCTCCGGCGCGCTGATGGCGCTGCTGGTGGGCGCCAACATGGTGATCGCCTACCGGCTGCGGCCCGCGTACCGCCCCCTGTCGGTGGAGCAGCAGGGTCTGGAGCGCTACCGCGCCGTCGTGGACCCGCGCCGCAAACTGATCGCCGGCGGGCTGCTCGGCCTGCTGGCCCTGCTGACGGGCTCCTCGGTGGCCGGCCAGTGGCCGGTCTTCCTCGCGTTCCTCAACCGCACGCCGTTCGGCGTGGAGGACCCGCAGTTCCACAAGGACGTCTCGTTCTACGTCTTCACCTACCCGTTCCTGCGGCTGATCCTGGGCGTGGTCTTCGCCACCGTGATCCTGTCGGTGCTGGCCGCGCTGATGGTGCACTACCTGTACGGCGGGCTCCGCCTGCAGGGGCCGGGCGACAAGGCGAGCCCGCCCGCCCGCGCGCACCTGTCGGTGCTGGTGGGGCTCTTCGTGCTGGTGAAGGCCTTCGCGTACTGGTTCGACCGGTACGGCCTCGTGCATTCGGAACGAGGAGCGACGACGGGCGCGTCCTACACCGACGTCAACGCGCTGCTGCCCGCCAAGACGATCCTCGCGGTCATCGCGGTGATCTGCGCCGCGATGTTCTTCAGCAACATCATGCGCAAGGGGATGATGCTGCCCGGCGTGGGCTTCACGCTGCTGGTGCTGTCGGCGATCCTGGTCGGCGGCGTCTACCCGCTGCTGATCCAGCAGTTCCAGGTCAAGCCGGACGAGCTGGCCAAGGAGCGCGAGTACATCCAGCGCAACATCGCGTTCACCCGCAAGGCGTACGGGGTGGAGAACGCCAAGGTCACCACCGAGTACGGCGCCCGCCCGAACACCGACCAGAAGACGCTCCAGGCCGAGCGCGACCGGATCGGCCCCGACGGGGTGCGGCTGCTCGACCCGAACGTCGTCGGCGAGACGTTCCAGCAGCTCCAGCGGATCCGGCCGTTCTACCAGTTCCCCGACACCCTGGACGTGGACCGCTACCAGATCGACGGCCAGAACGTCGACACGATCGTGGCGCTGCGCGAGCTGTCGGGCGCCCCGGCCGGGCAGCAGAGCTGGGTCAAGGACCGGATGGTCTACACCCACGGCTACGGGTTCGTGGCGGGGCACGGCGGCCGGTTCGCCGGCGGCGGCACCCCGGAGTTCCTGTCCAAGGACATGCCGCAGTCGCCGCAGTCCAAGATCCAGGTGAACCGCCCGCAGATCTACTTCGGCGAGCGGTCCCCCGACTACTCGGTGGTCGGCGGCAAGGGCCAGCAGGAGCTGGACTACCCCGACAACAGCGCGGCCGGGCAGAAGAACACCACCTACGAGGGGCAGGGCGGCGTCCCGGTCGACTCGTTCCTCAACAAGCTGCTGTTCGCGACCAAGTTCCAGGAGAAGAACCTGCTCCTGTCGGGCGCGATCAACGACGGCGCCAGGATCCTGTACGACCGGCACCCGCGCGAGATGGTGCAGAAGGCCGCCCCGTGGCTCACGCTGGACGGCGACCCGTACCCGACGGTGGTGAACGGCCGGATCACGTGGATCCTGGACGGCTACACCACCTCGGGCGCCTACCCGTACTCGGAGCAGACCAGCCTCGGGGACGCCACCCGCGACACCGTCACCGACACCCGCTCGGCGGTGGCGCGGCAGGCCAACGACCGCATCAACTACATGCGGAACTCGGTCAAGGCGACGGTGGACGCGTACGACGGGACGGTCCGCCTCTACCAGTGGGACGTCAACGACCCGGTGGCCAAGACCTGGATGAAGGTCTTCGACGGCACCGTCCAGCCGCGCGGCAGCATCCCGCCGGAGCTGGAGAAGCACTTCCGCTACCCGCAGGACCTCTTCAAGGTGCAGCGGCAGATCCTGGCCAAGTACCACGTGACGGACGCCAACGCGTTCTACAACGGCGAGGGCTTCTGGGAGGTGCCGGAGGACCCGGGCGCCAAGGGACGGCGGCAGCCGCCGTACTACCAGAGCCTCCAGATGCCGGGCTCCCAGGCGGAGGGCTTCGCGCTGACGACGGTCTACAACCCGCGCGAGAACCCGAACCTGGCGGCGTTCATGGCGATCGGGTCGACCCCGGGCAAGGACTACGGGCAGATCCAGATCCTCCAGCTGCCGCGCAACTCCACGGCCCAGGGGCCGGGGCAGGTGCAGAACTCGTTCGAGACCGATCCCAAGGTGAAGGGCGAGCTGTTCGCGCTGCGGCAGGGCGGCACCCGCACGGTGCCGGGCAACATGCTCACGCTCCCGTTCGCCAACGGGATCCTGTACGTCGAGCCGATGTACACGATGGCGGCCGGGACCGCCGAGCAGCAGCCGTACCCGCTGCTGGCCAAGGTCCTGGTCCGGTTCGGTGACAAGGTGGCCTCCGGGAACGATCTCAGCGAGGCCATGGAGGCGCTGCTGGAGAGCGTCACCGGCGGCCAGCAGCCGGACCAGGGCGGGCAGCAGCCGGATCAGGGCGGCCAGCAGCCCGACCAGGGCGGCGGCGGCCAGCTGAGCCAGGCGGCGCAGCAGGCCATCGACGACCTGGAGGCGGCCGTGAGCGACTTCGACAAGGCCCAGAAGGAGGGCGACTTCGCGGAGATGGGCAAGGCGTGGGACCGGGTCAAGAAGGCCCGCGACGCGCTCGCCGCGGCGCAGCAGCAGGCCGCGCGCCCGGCGGCCTCGCCGAGCCCGAGCCCGTCTCCGAGCGGCTCGCCGTCGCCGACGGCCTCACCCGGCGGCTAGAGAAATCCCACAGAGAAGGGGCGCCGGGCGAGCGCCCGGCCGGCCGGGCCCCGAGCGGGGGGGGCCCCGAACCCCCGCGCGCCGCCCCGTCCGGCCCCACAACGCCCGCGGGACGG
>NZ_JBEZWH010000055.1:0-53085 GCF_040703975.1 Spirillospora sp. NPDC029432 | reverse complement strand
CGCGGCGGTCCGGCGCGCACCCGACGGCACCGGCCTCGCCGCCCGCGCCCGCACTCGCCGCGCGGCCCGCACCCGCCGCACGGCAGGACGCCGCGCCCAGCTGGCCGCCGCCGGAGCACGCGACGGGCGGCCCGGACGGAGCGGCCCGGAGCGGGGACGGGCCCCGGCGGGGACTGATCGTCGCCGCGACCGTCGTGGTCGTCGGCGGCCTGGCCCTGGGCATCGGCGCGCTCGCGCTGCGCGGCGGCCCGCCCGAGGAGCCGCGGAACGGCCGGTCGGCGGGCGCCCAGGCCGCGCAGCCGTCCGGCGGCGCGCAGCAGCCCGGCGCGGCGGACCAGGAGCCGATCCCGGCCGCGCAGTACCGGGCGACGCGGCCCCGCGGCGTCAAGGTGAAGGCGGTCGGCGCCCGGGCCGTCCTGGTGTGGCAGGTGCCGCCCGCCGCCCGCGAGCTGCCGATGATCGTGCAGGTGCTCCCGGCCGGGAGCGCCCCGGCGGTGTCGGCGGGCAAGGGCGCGCGGTCGGCGACGGTCACCGGGCTGGACGCGCGGAAGGGCTACTGCTTCCGCGTCGGCGCGCTGCTGCGGCTCAACCAGAACAAGCCGGCCACCATGTCGTGGTCCAAGCCCGCGGCCTGCGTCCGCGGCGCCCGCGTGCAGAACTGACCGCCCGCCGGCGCTGCTCGGCCGCTACTTGCAGCGCCACAGCGGCAGCCCGGCGTACGCCTTCCAGTCGCCCGGGGTGTTGATCAGGTAGCCGATGATGTAGCCGGTCGCGCCGCCGTAGGTCATCTTCACGTACATGTCCCCGCTCAGGTTCTTGTCTCTGGGGTGGGTGTAGGGGACGCCCTTGGTCTGGCAGTGGACCGTGACCGACTCGCCGTTGTTGTCGTGCATGGTCGCGACGCGGTCGTCGGCGTTGGAGTTCGCGGTCTTGTGGATGTAGGCGTTGGAGTTGCCGTTCCGCTCGACCTTGTAGCTCCGGTTCGGGCCGGTGAGCTGCTCGGCGGCCGACGCGGCGTTGCCCGCGCCCGCCTCGTTGGCGGCGGTGACGGTGAACGTGTACCGCCCGTTGATCCCGATCTGGCCGAGCGTCACCGACGTCCCCGCCACCCCGGTGCGGCTGCCGCTCACCGGCCCGCTCCAGGCCACCCGGTACGTCGTCCCCGGCTCGGCGCCCGCGGCCGGGCTCCACGCCACCCGCGCGCCGGAGGCCGTGGCGGTCCCCCGCACGCCGCTCGGCGCGCCCGGCGGCACGCACGGCCGGACGGGATCGCTGGGCGCGGACACCCGCTCGGCCGTACGGCCCTGCGCGTCCCGGTACCGGACGGCGACGCGGAACCGGTACTCCCGCGAGCACTCCCCGCCGGTGACCGTGAACGTGTACGCGCCCGCGCCCGGCCCGACGCTCGGCGGCGACACCGCCGGCCCGGCCGGGACGTCCTTGAGCACGTACCCGGTGGGCGTGCCGCCCACGGAGGGCTGGAAGTCCACCCGCATCGTGCCCGCGCCGGGCGTGACCGTGAGGCCGCCGGGCGCGAGCGGCGGCTCCTGCGGCGCCGGCGTGCGCACCGGCGGCCGCGGCCGCGGGTCCGACTCCGAGCCACCGCGGCCGCCGCCCTGGTCCGCGCCGCCGCCCCCGGCACCGCCGCCGGGACGCGGCAGCGGGCGCCGGTTCGGGCCGCCGGGGACCCGGTCGTCGTACTTCTCGACGCGCTTGACGGCGCCCCGCCCGTCCAGCACGATCGCGCGGTGGTCGCGCGGGTCGTGCGCCCAGAGCAGCCCGTCCTTGACGAACACCTCCAGCGTCGAGGGGCGGCCCGTGACGGAGATGGTCCGCTCGAACCGCTGCGCCACCGTGTCGTAGACCCAGAGCGCGCCGGCCGTCTCGTCCGGGAGGTAGACCTTCGAGCCGAGGATCTGCGGGGCGCGGAAGCGGTGCCGGGCCATCGACGTCGCCCCGCTGGAGCTGGAGACCCGGCCGGTGGCGGTGTCGAGCAGCATGAGGGAGGCGCGTTCCGGTACGAACAGCGGCACCGTCCTGCCCTCGGTGCGCGCCGGGACGAGCACGCCGCCGCGGCCCGCCGCCCGCACGGTCGACGGCAGCGTCACCGTGAGGTGCGCGCCGGACTCCTTGATCACCGTGGCGGTGGCGGCCGTGGAGTCGACGGCGACCGCCTCCCCGGCGGCGATGGCCAGCGCGAGCCGGGCGCCCGGCCTGCCCACCGCGACCGGCGGCCGCGCGGCGCCGTCCCGGAACGCGGCCAGCTGCCCGTGCTGCGGCGCCGGGACCCACAGCGTCCCGCGGGCGTCGATCCCGGCCTGCCCGAGCGGCGGCGTGACCTGGGCCGGGCTCCCCCACGCGGCCAGCGTGTACGGGTCGAGCTGCTGGATCGTGCCCTTGACGGAGTCGACGGTGTACGCGCGGCCCGCGCCGGCGAGCACCTGGAGGCCGGCCGCGCCGAGCCTGCGGTTCTGCTCGACCTTCAGCTGGGACGGGTCGATGCGGCTGACCACGCCGGTGTCGAGGTCGACGATCAGCACGGTGGAGCCGTCCTGGACGACCTGGATCCGGTGGCCGCGCATCGCGGCGGGCAGCGCCGCCTTGCCGTCGACCTTGGCGGCCGGTCCGTTGGCGTGCACGACCAGGCCCTTGGCCGGCGCGGCCAGCCAGGCCCCGACGTCGGCCAGGTCGTAGCGGGCGCTCGCGACGCCGACCCCGTACACCAGGGCCGTGACGCCGAGGACGCCGACCAGGCCGATCGCGATCTGGCCCGTCACCCGGTCGCGGCGGAAGAGCGCGCGCACCGTCCCGCGTACGCCCCCCTGCCCCGCGTGCCCCGCCGCACGTCCCACGCCCGTCACCCTCCCCGCCGCCGACGTGGCGGCCAAGGTAACGAGCACCGCCCGGAGTGAGACGCACCATGACGGGAAATGGACCGGTGTGGCCGGATCCGGACGGGGGCGGGTCAGCCCGCGGCGCTCCCCGCGCCGTTCCCGCCGTCGCCGCCGTTCCCGGGAGCCTCGGCGGCGCGCCGGTGGAGCCGTTCGCGGATCTCGTCGGGGGTGTACGAGCGGCGGCGCCGCTCCGCCCGGGCGATCACCACCCCGGTCGCCGCCACGCCCACGAATCCGGCCGCTCCCAGCACCTTCCACCACCGCATCCGCCTAGGGTACCGATCATGTCCGGCACGAGCATCGGCCTCGACGAGGCCGCCGACCTGACCCGTACCGGCGACGTGTGGCTGTTCCGCGGCCGCACCGTGGCCGACCGGGCGATCCAGATGACCACCAACAGCCCGGTCAACCACGTGGGCATGTCGATCGTGATCGAGGACCTGCCGCCGCTGATGTGGCACGCGGAGCTGGGCCGGTCGCTGCGCGACATGTGGTCCGGCAGCCACCACCGCGGCGCCCAGCTGCACGACCTGCGCGAGGCCGTGGTGGCGTGGGGCACGCGGTACGGGCAGCGCGCCTGGCTGCGGCAGCTGGACCCGCCGGCGGGCCGGGAGATGGAGAACGCGGCGCTCAAGGCCGTGGCGCGGCTGGACGGCACGCCGTTCCCGTCCACGTCCCGGCTCGCCGGGCGCTGGCTGCGCGGCCGCGTCCCGTTCCGCCGCCCGGCCGAGCGGGACGTGAACCTGGAGACGGCGTTCTGCGCCGAGATCGTCGCCGTCACGTACCAGTCGATGGGGCTGCTGCCGCGCGGGCGCCGCCCCAACTGGTTCGATCCGGGCCGCTTCTGGAGCGGCGACGACCTGGAGCTGGAGGCGGGCGCCCGCCTCGGCGGGGAGGTCTCCGTCCGGGTGCCGCCCGCCTAGGGGCGGTCGCGGCGCAGCGAGCGCGGGTGCAGGCGGCGGCGCAGCCGCCGCAGCCGGCCCGCCTCGGCGGTGACCAGGCGGCCCAGCTCGTCGGTGTGCTCCCACGCCCGCTCCGCCGCGTTCGGATGCGGCGGCCCGGGGGCGTAGCGGGTGTGGTTGACCAGGTCGGCGAGCGGGCCGAGGTGCCGCATGGCGCGCTCCCCCAGCCGGCCCGTGCCGAAGCGGGCCACCTCGTGGGCGGTCAGCGTGCGCGCCGTCGCCAGGCCCAGATCGCCGAGATGGTCCAGCGTCTGCCGCCAGGCGCCCGCGATGCGCGCGGCGGGCGTGCCCGCGCGGCGCCGGCGGCGCCTGCGCAGGGCCGGGGCGAGCAGCACGGCCGCCACGTACGCGGCGGCCAGGAGCCCGGCGGCGGACGCCGCGTACACCCACCAGGGCAGCGGGGACTCCTCCCGCGCGGGCGTCGCGGCGGGCGCCTGCGGCGTCTTGCCCGCGCCCGTGCCGCGCTGCTGGGACGCGGCGTTCTTCTGCAGCTGCTCCAGCTTCTGCTGGGTCTCCCCCGCCGCGACCGAGTCCGACTGCTTGGACCTGCTCGCCTGCTGCGGGGTCGGGTTGAACGGGACCCACCCGAGCCCCTCGAACTTCACCTCCGGCCAGACCATCACGTCCCCGGCGCGCATGTCCCGCACGTCGCCGGCGGCCCGGCCGCCGCTGAACCCCACCATGACCCGGGTGGGGAGGCCGAGGGAGCGCGCCAGCACGGCGTAGGAGGCGGCGAAGTGCTCGGGCGTCCCGCGGCGCCCCTCGGACAGGAAGTAGTCGAGCTGCCGGTAGCTGTGCCCGGGCGGGGCGGTCACGTCGTACCGGGCGTACGACTTCAGGTGCACGGCCAGCATCGCGGCCCGCTGCACCGGCGAGGACGCCCCGTCCGTCGCGCCCTCGGCGAAGCGCCGGAACTCCGCCAGCTGCACGGGCGCCCGCGTGGCCCCCGGCCCCCACGGCAGCCGCGTCGCGGCGCGGGCCTCGGCGTCGGTGGCGACGCGCGCGGCGGCGAGGTCGCCGGCCGTCAGCTCCCTGATCTCGGAGGTGACGCGGTAGGTCTGGCCCTTCCGCAGCTCCCGCGCCACGGCGAGGGTGCCGCTGGCCGGGTCGACGACGACGCCCAGCCCGTCCACCCGGCGGGGCCGGTCGGCGGCCGGCGCCCACACGCCCGGCAGGTCGCGCACGGTGATCTCCTGGACGGCCGTGCGGCGCTTCGCGGCACCGGCGCCGTCCCCTTCCGGCGGCCTCGGCACCCGGCTCCCGGTCGGGACGAACCGGGCGGTCGACGACCACGTCACGCCGTCGAAGCGGTCGAGCACCGCCAGCCGCATGTTCTCCCGCCGGGACGCCTTCACCGTGAACAGCACCTGGTCGGGCGTCAGCAGCCAGCCGCCGACGCGGTCGAGCGGGCTGACCCCGTCCCGCTGCTGCGGCGGGGGCGCCTGCACCTGCTCGCGCGGGTCGTACGGGTCGGCGCCGACCGGCACGTACGGCCCGGCCAGCAGGGCCAGCGCGCCCAGGACGGCGGCGGCCGGGACGCCGAGCAGGAGGGGCCGCCAGGCCGCGCTCCCGGGCGACGGCGAGCGGACGAGGACGAGCACGGCGATCAGCACGACGGCGGCCGCGGCCGGGGGCAGGTTGGAGCCCGGGCCGTCCACGCCCAGCAGCAGCGCGATGCCGAAGACCGCCAGCGCGGGCAGGCACGGCGCGGCGCGCAGCGACGTCCGCAGCGCCAGCTCGGCCGAGCCGAACGCGGCCAGCCACACCAGCACGTGGACCAGCACCAGCAGGCGCGGCTCGGCGGGCGCGGGCAGCAGCGTGGTGAGGATCGACTTCCACGAGCCCAGCACGCCCTCGCGGAGCGCGTGCGGGAACGTGCCGTCGGCGAGCGCGGGCCGCAGCACGGTGACCGCGGCCGTGCCGGCCCACGCCGCGACCGTGAGGACCAGCGAGATCCACAGCGGCCAGCAGCGGCCCTCCCGGCGCGGGCCCGACAGCGCCGCCGACAGCAGCGTCGGGACCAGCGCGGCGGCCGCCACGACCGGCAGCACCGGCCCGAACCCGAACACCCGGTGGAACGCCAGCCCCGCCACCGCCGCCAGCGCCGCGGTGACCGGCAGGGACAGGTAGCGGCGGATCACCGGGACCGCCCCAGCCGCCGCCACGCCGCCGCCAGCGCGTCCAGATCGCCGAAGTCGACGAGATGGACGCCGGGCGGCGCCGACGCCGGCTCGCGGGGCCGCACCCGCAGCACCACGACCCGATCGAACCGGCCCCGCACCGCGGCGATCCGGCCGAGGTCGGCGCCGCCGGAGGCGACGACGACCAGCGAGCCGCCCGCGCGCACCCGCCGCACGGCGTCGAGCAGCGACCGCGGCCCCTCCGCCGGCGCGACCGCCGTCAGCCGGTCCAGCAGCACCTCGGTGTCGTCGGGGCCGCCGCGCGTCTCGGCGACCGGCCCGTTCCCGGTCAGCACCCGCACGGGGAAGTTCGCCGCCGCCGCGCCGGCCGCGACCGACGCGGCCGCGTCCACGGCCAGCTCGAAGTCGTCCGGATCGGCCCACGCGTCCGGCCGCGCCTCCAGGACGACGGTCGTGGTCGGCAGACTCGCGTCGACGAGCTGGCGCACCATCAGCGTCCCGGTGCGGGCGGACGACTTCCAGTGGATGTGCCGCATCTCGTCGCCGACCACGTACTCGCGCAGCGCGTGGAACGTCGTCGTGCCCGCCGGGGACCGGTCGCTCGTCGGCCCCTCCAGGTGGTACGCCCGCCCGGAAGGCAGGAGCGCCAGCGCGACCGTCCTGGGCCGGACGAGCAGCGTCCGCGGCGTGCCGTACTCGCGCACGCGGCGCGCCAGGTGCAGCGGATCGGCGCGGACGAGGCGCAGCGGCCCGACCGGGATCTCGCCGCGGCGGGCGGTGGGCAGCCGGTACGTCACCGTCCGCCGCCCGCGCGGCCGCAGCCTCGGGATATCCACCGCGACCTCGGTGGACCCGGCGGAGTCATGGGCGGTCAGGCCCCGCACCCCGGTGCGGCCCGCGTTGGTCACGTGCAGCACACCGACGGCCGGCTCGCCCCTCGCCACCTTCAGCGGCGCGATCTCCCGGGACACCTCCAGCCGCGGCCTCGGCAGCGTCCACAGCACGGCGCCGAGCACGGCCGCCAGGCCCGCGAGCCCGAGTACCGCGGGCTCCGGATATCCCAGCCACCAGCCCGCGCCGTACAGCAGGACCGCCCCGATGCCCGTCCCCCAGCCCAACGGCGTCAGCACGGCGCCACCCTCGACCACTCCACCACCACACGACGCCGCCGCGCCGGAAGCGGTTCCCCGAGGCGGCCGAACGCCCCCGGCACGGCTCAGACCCCGGCGGCTTGCGGCGTCGGCACGTTCGCCAGGACCTCGCCGACGACGTCCGCGCCCGTACGGCCGCGCAGCTCCGCCTCCGGCGTGACGATCAGGCGGTGCGCGATCACCGGCACGGCCAGCGCCTTGATGTCCTCGGGCACCAGGAACGACCGGCCCGCCGCGGCGGCCCGGACCCGGGCGGCGCGCAGCAGCGCCAGGCTGGCGCGCGGGCTCGCGCCCAGCCGGAGCTCCGGATGGTCGCGCGTCGCGGCGACCAGGCGCACCACGTAGTCGTACAGCGGCGGCGCGACGTGCAGGCGCCCGGCGAACTCCACCATGCGCGACACGTCCTCGCGGCCCGCCACCGGCCGCATCTCGTCGATCGCCGCCCCCGTCGGAGCCCCCGCCAGCACCGCCACCTCGGAGCGGTGGTCGGGGTACCCCATCGAGATCCGCATCAGGAACCGGTCGAGCTGCGCCTCCGGCAGCGGGTACGTGCCGTCCATGTCCACCGGGTTCTGCGTCGCGATCACCATGAACGGGCGCGGCACCGGGTGCGGCGTCCCCTCGACCGTGACCCGGCGCTCCTCCATGACCTCCAGCAGCGCCGACTGCGTCTTGGGCGAGCCCCGGTTGATCTCGTCCGCGACCACCAGGTTCGCGAAGATCGGGCCGGGGTGGAACTCGAACGCGTTCGCCCCCTGGTTGAAGATCGACACGCCGGTGATGTCGCTGGGCAGCAGGTCGGGGGTGAACTGGATGCGGGTCCACTTCGCGTCCACCGTCGCCGAGATCGCGCGGGCGAGCGTCGTCTTGCCCACGCCGGGGACGTCCTCCACCAGCAGGTGCCCCTCGCTGAGCAGGCACACCAGCGCCAGCTCGATCTTGTCCCGCTTGCCCCGCACGACCTGCTCGATCGCCCCGGCCAGGGCGCCGAACAGCTGCGCGAACCGGCCCGCCACGGCGTCCGCGTCCACCATCGCCTGATTCTCGGTCATCGCTCACTCCCCCGTGGGACGGCCATCAGCTCACATTTCGCATTCGTACAAGGGCGCGTTGGGGAAGACCCCGGTGCGCGGCGTGCCGATCAGCCCTTCGTGCAGGTAGCCGATCCGGCCGTTGAACTCGATCCGGTTCCAGACGCTGCTCCTGTGGCCCGACTGCGTCTCGGTCCACTCGTCGCCGACGACCTGGCAGATCACCGTGTAGGTGCCGTAGTCCCCCTTGGGAATCCTGCCGATCTCGCCCTGCCTGCGCGGTCCCGGCCGGACGAGGGTGTCGGTCTCGTCGTTGTTGATGTTCCGGTAGCCGCGCTTCGGATAGGCGAGGTCGGCTTCCGCGGTGGCCTTCGCGGGGGCGGTTCCGGCGGCGTTCCGGGCGGTGAGCTCGAAGCGGTGCCTCTGGTCGTTGCGCAGGCCGGTGACCGAGTGCGGGCTGGTCACGGGGGTCGGCGCGCCGCCGTCGACGCTCAGCAGGTACGTGACGCCCGAGCCGCTTCCATTCCAGGTGAGCGTGGCGCCCTTGTTCTTGGGCTGGGCCGTGAAACCCGTCGGCGTGCCGGGGAGGGTGCAGGGCCTTACGGGGGCGCTCGGCATGGACGCCTTTTCGGCGGTCCTGCCGTTCGGGTCCTTGTATCGGACCGCGACCGAGAAGCTGTAGGACTTCTCGCAGCTGCCGCCCGTGACGACGAACTGGTACGGGCCGTTCGCCGCGACGCGGGAGGGTTTCACCGCCAGCCCGGCCGTGTCGCCCTTGAGCACGTATCCGTACGGCCGGCCGCCCGCCGAGGGGCGGAAGGTGACCCTCATGCCGCCGTTCATCGGGTCGACGCGGATGTTCTGCGGTTCTGACGGGGTGCCGTCGCCGGGCGGCCGGGCCGGGGTGCCCTCGTTCCCGCCCTGGCCGGCGCCCTGGCCGGCGCCGTCGCCGGTGCCGCCGCCGCGGGCCTGGGTCGGGATGGGGCGGCGCTGCCCGCCGGGCACGCGGTCGTCGTACTTGCGGATCCGCCTGGCGGTGCCGTTCGGGTCGATGGCGAGGGCCATCGCGCCGGCCGGGTCGTTCGCCCACAGGAACCGGTCGCGCACGATGATCTCCAGGCCGCCGCCGGGGCGGGTGACCTGCATGGGGCGTTCCCAGTCGCCGGTGGCGGTGTTGAAGACCAGCAGCCGGCCGGTGGAGCGGTCGGGCAGGTAGACGCGGGCGCCCAGGATGTTCGGGGCCTCGAAGCGGTGGTCCGGGAGGCGCAGCGAGATGGGGCTGACCTGGCCGACGCCGGTGTTCAGCAGGAACAGCGTGCCGCCGGTCCCCAGCATCGGGACGATCTGGCCGTCGGTCGCCGCGGGCGCCTTGACGCCGCCCGCCTTCGCCGCGCGGGCGACCGTCGGCGGCAGCGCGACCTTCTGGACGCCCCCGGGACGCACGATCGACGCCGTGGCGGCGGTGCTGTTCACGACGACGGGCGTGCCCGCCGCGATCGTGAGGCTCAGCCGGTCACCGGCGCCGCCGACCTGCACCGGCGCCCCTTGGGCCCCGTTCCGGAACGAGGCCAGCCGCCCGGACTGCGGTACGGGCACCCACAGGGTCCCGGCGGCGTCCATCCCGGCCTGGCCCAGCGGCGGCGGGAGCGCCACCGGCGGCCCGGTCGCGGCGAGCCGCACCGGGTCGAGCCCCTGGACGGTGCCCTTCGCCGGGTCCACGGTGTACCCGGCACCGCCGCCGATCACGACCTGGAGGCCGACGCCGCCGAGCGCCGCGCTCCGCTGCACCTTCAGCTGCGAGGGGTCGATCCGGCTCACGACGCCGGTGGCCTCGTCCACGAGCAGGACCGTGGTGCCGTCCTGGACGACCTTGATCCGGTGGCCGCGCATCCGCGGGATGACGGACGCCTTCCCGTCCACCTTCCCGGCCGGGCCGTTGGCGTGCACGACCATGCCCTTGGCGGTCGCGCTCAGCCAGGCCCCGACGTCCGACAGCCTGTACGTGGCGCTCGCGACGCCCACCCCGTACACGATGGCGGCCACGCCCAGCACGCCGACCAGGCCGATCGCGATCTGCCCCGTCAACCGGTCGCGCCGGAAGAGCCCCCGCGGGCCCGCCGGCCGACCGGAGGATCGTTCCCCGCCCAATCCCCGTCACCCTCTCGCCGCACCGCCCGAAACGCCCATTCCTGGCATGTGCGAAGGGCACCCTAGTGCGTACAGAGACCACAACATAACGGCGGCACCCCCGGTTCGCCCCTTGATTCGCCGCACTCCGGGCCCGGCACCGCCGTCGCGGAGTGACTAGGGTCACGCCGCGGGCCCGTACCGAAAAGAACTGAACGCGAGGCTTATGCCCGACGTCCTAACCTGGGGCAGCGCGGACGAGGACGACTTCGAGGTGGACGTGGACACGGTAAGCATCGCCGACCTGTGGGACCGGGTGACGGGAACGCAGCCCGACCCGCCGTGGTGGCTGGTCATCCTGGTCGGGCTGATCGCGCTCGGCGCGGTCCTGCACGGCCCGACCTGGCGGGTGGCCCGCAACGTGGTCACGATCGCGCACGAGGGCGGGCACGCGCTGATCGCGCTGGTCACCGGGCGCAAGCTGGACGGCATCAAGCTGCACTCCGACACTTCGGGCGTCACGGTCTCGCGCGGCAAGCCGCACGGCCCCGGCATGGTCTTCACCGCGATGGCCGGGTACATGACGCCGCCGCTGCTCGGGCTGCTGTTCGCCGCGCTGCTGGCGGGCGGCCGGATCACGCTGATGCTGTGGTTCTCGCTGGCGCTGCTGGCCGCCATGCTCGTCATGATCCGGAACGCGTACGGCGTGCTGTCCATCGTCGCCACCGGAGCGATCATCTTCGGCGTCTCCTGGCTGGGCGGCGCCAAGATCCAGGCGGGCTTCGCCTACCTGGCCGCGCTGTTCCTGCTGTTCGCCGCCGCGCGGCCCGTCGTCGAGCTGCAGCGGATGCGGTCCCGGCACATGGCCCCCAGCTCCGACGCGGACCAGCTGGCCCACCTCACCGGCGTCCCCGGCCTGGCCTGGGTGACGCTGTTCGCCGCCGTCGCGCTGGGCGCGCTGCTGACCGGCGGCCTGCTGCTGGTGCCCGACTCCGGGTCCGTTCCCGACCTGCCGGCCCTGCCCGCCGCGCCCGATCAATAGCGCGGGCCGGATGCGGTCATGGGCCTGCCGTTCCGTACGGGACGGGCCCACGATGGCTCATGGCACCGAAGAAGAGGCTCGATCGCGCCAAGTACCACCGCAAGCGCAAGGCACGCCTGCGCAAGACCCGCCACCGCAGCCGTCCCACGGTGGGCAAGGGCCGCGGCCGCTGAGCGTTCCCGGCCGGTTCGCGCGCCGATCCCGTGAAGGGCCGCTCACTGTCCGACCCTGCCGATAGTTTCGAGGGTGTGAGCGGTCGATGGGATCGGGAGCGGGTGCTGGCCGTGGCGCCCGACGCCGCCGCGGCCAAGGCCGCGGCGGGTGTCGCCAGGTCCGCCGGGTGGTCCGGGACGGGCTGCGACACCGCCGCCGTGTGGGGCGAGTGCGCCGGCGGCGGCAAGAGCGCCTACCGCGCCGCCGCCGACCTGGACGAACCGGCGTACCGGTGCTCCTGCCCGAGCCGCAAGTTCCCGTGCAAGCACGTCCTCGGGCTGCTGCTGCTCTGGAGTGAGGGCGCCGTCGAGGGCGGACCGCGTCCGGACTGGGTCGCCGAGTGGATCGGGCAGCGCCGGGCGCGGGCCGAGAAGGCCCGGGAGCGCCGGCGGGCCGCGGCCGCCAAGACCAGGGACCCCCGGACGGCCGAGCGCCGCGAGCAGCGCGTCGACGGCGGGATCGCCGACCTCGACCAGTGGCTCCGCGACCAGGTCGCGCACGGGCTCGCGCAGGCGGACAAGGCGCCGTACCGGCTGTGGGACGAGGCCGCGCGGCGGCTGGTCGACGCCCAGGCCGGGGCGCTGGCCGGGCAGGTGAAGGGGCTGGCGGCGATCCCCCGGCAGGAGGGCTGGCCGGACCGGCTCCTGGAGGAGTACGCGCTGCTCAGGCTGCTCGTCAGGGCCTACCAGCGGCGCGCCGGGCTGCCGCCGGGACTGCGCGAGACCGTCCGGTCGCGGATCGGGTTCACGGTGCAGCAGGAAGAGGTGCTGCGCGACGGCGAGCGGGTACGCGACTCCTGGCATGTGATCGGGTCGCGGGACGTGGTGCAGGACCAGCTCACGACGCGGCGGGTGTGGCTGCGCGGCCGCGAGAGCGGGCGGCCCGCGCTGGTCCTGTCGTTCGCCGCGCCGGGACGGCACCTGGACGCGTCGCTCGTCGTGGGCACCCGGGTCGAGGCCGAGCTGGCGTTCTACCCGGGGGCGCAGCCGCTGCGGGCGCTGGTCGCCGACCGGCTGGCCACGGAGGCCGGGGGCGCGCCGGAAGGGCTGACGGTCGGGGCGTTCCTGGACGAGTACGCGGCGGCGCTGGGCCGCGACCCGTGGCTGGACCGCTGGCCGGCGCTGCTGGGCGGCGTACGGCTCGCGCGGAACGGGGGGCCGCGGGTCGTCGACGCGCACGGGGACGCGCTGCCGCTGCTGTCGGCCGAGCCGTGGCGGCTGCTGGCGGTCTCGGGCGGCGCGCCGGTGACGTTCGCCGGCGAGTGGTCGCCGCGGGGCCTGCTCCCCCTGGCGGCCTGGGCCGGCGGCGGGACCGCGGGCGAGAAGGGCAAAAGGGCCGAGGGGGACGACGGGGATGAGGGGGTGGTGATCCTGTGAGCGGATGGAGCGAGCATGTCAGCGCGGCACTGCTGGGCACGGAGCGGCGGCCGCCGCCCGAACTGCCCGGCGCCCCGCCGGGCGACGGTGATCCGGCGGGGCGGCTGCTGGACCAGGCGGCCGTTCTGGCGCTGCGCCGGCGGGCGGGCCGCCGGCCGCTGACCGGCGCCGAGCCGGTCGCCCCGGCGCCGCAGGAGGACGCCCCGGTCGTGCCCGCCGCGGCCGCCGGGCGGCTGGCCCGCATCCTGGCCGGCGAGCAGATCCGGGTGCTCCCCGAATGGCTGGACGCCGCCGCCGCGCACGGCCGCCGCGTACCGTCGCGGCTGCTGCCCGAGCTGCTGGAGAAGGGCCGCAGCGACCGGGTGCTGCGCCCGGCCATCGCCCGCGCCGCGGGGCGGCGCGGCGTCTGGCTGGCGCTGCAGAACACTGACTGGGCCTACCTGGTCGGCTCCGGCGACGACCCGGGCGGCGACGCCGAGGTGTGGGAGACCGGCACCCGGCAGCAGCGCGTCGCCCACCTGACACGGCTGCGCGGCACCGACCCGGCCGCCGCGCGGGACGCGCTCGGCGGCACCTGGGCCCGCGAGCCCGCCCCCGACCGCGCCGCGTTCCTGGCCACGTTCGAGACCGGCCTGTCCGCCGACGACGAGGACTTCCTGGAGAAGGCCCTGGAGGACCGCGGCAAGGACGTCCGGCAGCTGGCCTCCGACCTGCTGGCCCGGCTGCCCGGCTCCGCGTACGGGCGGCGGATGGCCGTGCGGGCGCGCGAGTGCCTGCGGCCCGAGGTGCGGACCGTGCGGGAGCGCGAGCAGACCTGGATCCTGGTCGAGCCGCCGCGCGGCCACGGCGAGGACCTGGCGCGCGACGGCGTCCCGTTCCATCCGACCGGGTCGTTCGCGCCGGGCCGCCGCGCCGGCGGGCCGGTCGGCACCCGCGCGGCCTGGCTCCGCGAGATCCTCGCCCGCACTCCCCTGGCGACCTGGACGGACCTGTTCGGCCGCCCGCCGCGGGAGATCGTCGGCCTGCCGGTCGCCCCCGCCGCCGCGGCCGACCGGCCCGCCGAGGCGGGTGCGGGCGCCATGGCGGGCTCGGTGCACATCGGCTGGGCCCGCGCCGCGCTGCGCCAGCGCGACGTCGGCTGGGCCCGCGCGCTGCTGCGGGGCGGCGTGGCCGTCGACGAGCCCGAGGCCCTCGCCGACCTGCTCACCGTCCTCCCCGCGGACGAGCGCGCCGGCGCCGCCGCCGACCTGATCCGCTGGGCCGAGGGCCGGCCCGAGCTGCTGCGCGTCCTGGAACGGATCCCCGGCCCCTGGGCGGGCGCGCTCGCCGAGGCGGTCGTGGCCAGCATCGGGATGGCCGCCGAGCGGTCCTCGTACCGCCACGAGCACGCCCTCACCCAGCTGTGCCGGCTGGCCGACCAGCGGCTAGCGCCCGAGACGGCGCCGCGGCTGGAGGCCCTGGCCGCCCGGCACGGGGCCGCCGCCCTCACCGACCTGACCGAGACGCTGCGCTTCCGCCGCGACATGCTGAAGGAGCTCACCCCGTGACCGAGACGGTTCTCCGGCCGCACGCCGAGCAGCAGTACGCCGACGAGCTGGCCCGGCTGGCCGAGCACGACGACCGGCCCCGCCCGCCCGGCTGGAGGCTGTCCCCGTGGGCGGTGACGACGTACCTCCTCGGCGGCGAGCTGCCCGACGGCACCGAGGTCACGCCCAAGTACGTCGGCGCCCGGCGGCTGATGGAGGTCGCGGTCGCGACGCTGGCCACCGACCGCGCCCTGCTCCTGCTCGGCGTCCCCGGCACCGCCAAGACGTGGGTCTCCGAGCATCTGGCCGCCGCCGTCAGCGGCGACTCGACGCTGCTCGTCCAGGGCACCGCGGGCACCCCGGAGGAGGCGATCCGGTACGGCTGGAACTACGCCCGCCTGCTCGCGGAGGGCCCCTCGGAGAAGGCGCTGGTCGAGAGCCCCCTCATGCGGGCCATGCGGACCGGGTCGGTGGCCCGGATCGAGGAGCTGACCCGGATGCCGGGCGACGTCCAGGACTCGCTGATCACGGTCCTGTCCGAGAAGACGCTCCCGGTCCCCGAGCTCGGCACCGAGGTCCAGGCCGCCAAGGGCTTCACGGTGATCGCCACCGCCAACGACCGCGACCGGGGAGTGAACGAGCTGTCCAGCGCCCTGCGCCGGCGCTTCAACACGGTCGTGCTGCCGCTGCCCGACTCCGTCGAGGACGAGGTCGACATCGTGGCCCGCCGCGTCGACCAGATCGGCACCGCCCTCGAACTCCCCGAGGCGCCCGCCGGGCTGGAGGAGATCCGCCGCGTCGTCACGGTGTTCCGGGAGCTGCGCGGCGGGCTCAGCAGCGACGGCCGCACCCGGCTCAAGTCGCCCAGCGGCACGCTCAGCACCGCCGAGGCCATCTCCGTGATCACCAGCGGGCTGGCGCTGGCGGCGCACTTCGGCGACGGCGTGCTGCGCGCCGCCGACGTGGCCGGCGGCATCGTCGGCGCCGTCGTCCAGGATCCGGTCTCCGACCGGGTCGTCTGGCAGGAGTACCTGGAGACCGTCGTCCGCGACCGCCCCGAATGGCATGACTTCTACCGCGCCTGCCGGGAGGTGTCTTGACGGCCGACCGCGGCGCGAGGGCCCGGGTCGAGGTCTACGGCATCCGCCACCACGGCCCCGGCTCGGCCCGGGCCGTGCGGCGGGCCCTGGAGGAGTTCCGGCCCGGCGCGGTCCTGATCGAGGGCCCGCCCGAGGCCGACGCCATCGTCCACCTGGCCGGCGAGACCGGGATGGTCCCGCCGGTGGCGCTGCTGGCGTACGCCCCGGGCCGCCCCGCCACCGCCCCGGCCGGCGAGGCCGACCGGCAGGCCGCGTTCTGGCCGTTCGCCGAGTTCAGCCCCGAATGGCAGGCCGTCCGGTACGCGCTGGCCGCGGGCGTCCCGGTCCGCTTCTGCGACCTTCCCGCCGCCCACCAGCTGGCCGACCCCGCCGAGTCCGACGACACCGCCGTACCGGAGGAGCCGACCGATCCCGCGGCGGTTCCGGGCGGGCCGCAGGTGCCGGGCGGGCCGCAGGTGCCGAGCGGGCCGGAGATGCCGGGCGGGCCGGAGGCGCCGAGCGGGCCGGAGGCGCCGAGCGGGCCGGAGATGCCGGGCGGGCCGGAGGCGCCGGGCGGGCCGGAGGCGGCGGAGGAGCGGGAGATCCGGATGGACCCGCTCGGCTGGCTGGCCAAGGCGGCCGGGTACGACGACGCCGAGCGGTGGTGGGACGACGTCGTCGAGCACCGCCACGACGGGCCCTCGCCGTTCCCCGCGATCGCCGAGGCGATGGCCGAGCTGCGCGAGCGGCTGCCCGCGAGCGGGTCCGGCGCGCTTCCGGACGCCTACCTGGAGCGGGAGGAGCAGCGCGAGGCGTACATGCGGCGGATGCTGCGGCGCACGCTCAAGGAGGGCCACGAGAGCGTCGCAGTAGTGTGCGGCGCCTGGCACGTGCCCGCCCTCCTCCAGGAGGTCCCGGCGGCGCGCGACGACCGGACGCTGCGCGGGCTGCCCAAGGTGAAGGTCGCGATGACCTGGGTGCCGTGGACGCACGGGCGGCTGGCCAGCAGGTCGGGATACGGGGCGGGGGTCCGCTCGCCGGGCTGGTACCACCACCTGTTCACGGCCCCCGACCGGCCGGTCGAGCGGTGGCTGACCGCCGCCGCCCGGGTGCTGCGGGAGGAGGACCTGCACGTCTCGTCCGCGCACGTGATCGAGGGCGTCCGGCTGGCGGAGGCGCTGGCCGCGCTGCGCGGCCGGCCGCTGGCCGGGCTCGACGAGATCACCGAGGCGACCCGGGCGGTGCTGTGCGAGGGCAACGAGCTGCCGGTGGAGCTGATCCAGCGGCGCATGGTGGTCGGCGAGCGGCTCGGCGCCGTACCGGAGACGACGCCGATGGTGCCGCTCGCGCGCGATCTCGAGGCGCAGGTGCGGCGGCTGCGGCTCACCCGGTCCCCGCTCGACAAGGAGCAGGTCCTCGACCTGCGGCGGCCCGTCGACCTGGACCGCAGCCGGCTGCTGCACCGGCTCCGGCTGCTGGAGATCGACTGGGGCGTCCCCGAGGAGGGCGCCGGCCGTTCGAAGGGGACGTTCCGGGAGACCTGGACGCTGATGTGGCGGCCGGAGTTCGAGGTGGAGCTGATCGAGGCGAGCGCGTGGGGCACCACCGTCCTCGGCGCCGCGACCGCGCGGGCGGAGGCGATGGCCGGGCACGCCGGGGCGCTCGCCGACCTCACCGCGCTCGCCGAGCGGTGCCTGCTCGCCGACCTGGGCGGCGCGCTGCCCGCGGTGATGCGCGCGCTCGCCGACCGGGCCGCCGTCGACGCCGACGTCGCGCACCTGATGGCGGCGCTGCCCGCGCTCGTCCGGGCGCTGCGGTACGGCGACGTGCGCGGCACCGCGACCGGCCCGCTGCGCACGGTCGTCGACGGGCTGGTGGTGCGGATCTGCGTCGGCCTGCCGCCCGCCGTCACCGCGCTCGACGACGACGCGGCCCGCGAGACGCTCGCCCGGATCGACGCCGTCCACGGCGCCCTCGCGCTGCTCGGCGACGGCGGCCACCTCGACCGCTGGCGGCGCACCCTGGCCGCCGTCATCGACCGCCGCGACCTGCACGGGCTCCTGGAGGGGCGGCTGGCGCGGCTGCTGCTGGACGCCGGCCTGCTGCCGGACGCGGCCGGCCGGATGGCCCGTTCGGTCTCGGCCGGCGCCGCGCCCGAGCGCGCCGCCGCCTGGGTGGAGGGCTTCCTGTCCGGCGGCGGGCTGATCCTCGTCCACGACGAGGACCTGCTCCGCCTGGTCGACGCCTGGATCGCCGGGCTGCCCGGCGACTCGTTCACCGACGTGCTGCCGCTGCTGCGCCGCACCTTCGGCGGGTACGGCGCCGCCGAGCGCCGCACGATCGGCGAGCGGGTCCGGCACCTGGACGCGCCGCGCGGCCCCGGCCGTACCGGCGACCCCGACCACGATCCCGGACGCGCCGCCGCGGCGGCGGCGACCGCCCTGGACATCCTCGGCTGGAGAGTGCCGTGAACACCGACGAACGCCTCAAGCGCTGGCGGCTGGTCCTCGGCGGCGAGGGCGGTGCCGAGGGCACCGGCGCGCGGCTGTCCGGGGAGGAGGCCCGGATGGACGGCGCCCTGGAGAAGCTGTACGGCGGCGGTGACGACGGCCGGTCCCGGTCCGGGCGGCGCGGCGCGGGCCTCGGCGACTCGGCGCCGGCGGTGGCCCGCTGGCTCGGCGACATCCGCTCGTACTTCCCGTCCACCGTCGTCCAGGTGATGCAGAAGGACGCGATCGAGCGGCTCGACCTGACCCGCCTCCTCATGGAGCCGGAGATGCTGGAGGCCGTCGAGCCGGACGTGCACCTGGTCGGCACGCTGCTCTCGCTCAACCAGGTGCTGCCCGACCGGGCCCGCGAGTCGGCCCGCGCCGTCGTCCGCAAGGTCGTCCAGGATCTGGAGAGCCGGCTCGCGCAGCGCACCCGCTCGGCCGTCGGCGGCGCGCTCGACCGCTCGGCCCGCGTCCGGCGCCCCCGCCGCCTCGCCGACGTCGACTGGGGCCGCACGATCCGCGCCAACCTGCGGCACTACCTCCCCGACCACGGCACCCTCGTGCCGGAACGCATGATCGGGTACGGCCGCCGGCGGCAGGCCGTCGAGCGCGACGTGGTCCTGTGCGTGGACCAGAGCGGGTCGATGGCGGCCTCGGTCGTCCACGCCGGCGTGTTCGCCGCCGTGCTGGCGTCGATGCGCTCGCTGCGCACGTCCCTGGTCGTCTTCGACACCGCGGTCGTGGACCTCACCGACCAGCTGCACGACCCGGTGGAGGTGCTGTTCGGCACGCAGCTCGGCGGCGGCACCGACATCAACCGCGCGCTCGCGTACTGCCAGGGCCTCGTCACCCGCCCGAACGACACGATCCTGGTCCTGATCAGCGACCTCTTCGAGGGCGGGGCCCGCGACGACATGCTGCGCCGCGTCGCCGCGCTCACCGCCGCCGGCGTCCAGGTGATCGTCCTGCTGGCCCTGTCGGACGAGGGCGCCCCCGCCCACGACCACGAGAACGCCGCCGCCCTCGCCGCCCTGGGCGTCCCCGCGTTCGCGTGCACGCCCGACGCCTTCCCCGGCCTCATGGCCGCCGCCGTGGAGCGCCGCGACCTGAAGGAGTGGTCCGAGCGCCACCTGCCGTCAGCGTGACCGCAGGCCGGCGGCCAGCAGCACGACGACGAGGGCGGTCACTCCGGCGTGCAGGGCCAGCGCCGACACCTGCACCGCCACCAGCGCGCTCCAGGCGCCCCACATGGCGACCCGCAGGACGCGCACGGCCAGGACCGTCCAGGCCGCCGCCCGGCTCCCGCGCCAGGCCAGCACCACGCCCACCAGCGTGACCACCGCCAGCAGCACGAACGATCCCGCCACCACCGGCAGCCACCGCCCGCCGGGTCCCTCGCTCAGCTCGGGCTGCGCGACGAGGATGGCGAGCGACGCCACGTCCAGCGCGGCCAGCAGCCCCGCCAGGACGAGCCCCGCGACGACCGGCACGTTCCGCGGCAGGCGCCTGGGGTAGGCGCCGCCGTCGCGCGTGCCGGGGCCGTCCTGCCGCCCGTCGGGCTGAGGACCGCCTCGCCCGGGGTGGGTTTCCGCGGGCGGGCCCTGGTAGGGCATGTGCCCGCCGGGGCCCGCCGCCGGGGGCGCGGGCGGGGGCCCTGCCGCGCCCGTTCTGTGGGCGGGGGCGCCGGGTCGTGCGGGCGGAGGCGCCTCGTCCCGCGGTAAGGGCCGGGCCGGATCGGCCGGTTCCGGGTACGCGGGCGGCGCGTTCATGTGCGGGTCGGCGCCGGTGGGCGGGGCTTCTCGCGGCGGAGGGCTCCACCGTTCGCGGGCGGGGGGCGGGTCGGCGCGCCGGGCGCCGCCGGCGGTCTCCGAGAGCGAGGGTGGCGGCGGGTTGTTCTCGCCCAGCAGGCGGAGGAGGACCTCCTCCGCGGTGGGGCGGGCGGCGGGGTTCTTGCGCAGGCAGGCGAGGGCGACATCGGCGATCTCGTCGGGAAGGACGGAGACGTCGGGGGTCTCGTTCATGATCCGGTACATCACGACGGGGACGGACGGCCCGGTGAACGCGTCGCGGCCGGTGGCGGCGAAGAGGAGGGTGAGCGCCCAGGCGAACATGTCGGCGGCCGGGCCGATGTCGGCCCCGGCGAACTGCTCGGGGGCCATGTAGGAGGGGGTCCCGATGAGCTGGCTGGTGAGGGTGGCCTCGGAGTCCAGCGCGCGGGCGATGCCGAAGTCGATGACGCGGGGGCCGTCCGGGCCCATCAGGACGTTCTGCGGCTTGAAGTCGCGGTGCACGATGCCCGCGCGGTGGATGGCGGTGAGCGCGGTGACCGACCTGATGGCGAGGCGGTCGAGGTCGGCGCCGGTACGGGGGCCGCGGTCCTGCACGAGCCGCCGCAAGGACGGGCCGGGGATGTACTCGCTGACGATGTAGGGGCGGTCGCCGGCCATGTCGGCCTCCAGCATCTGGGCCGTGCAGAAGCCGGCGACGCGCTGGAGCAGGGACAGCTCGCGGACGAAGCGGGCGCGGGCCCCGGCGTCGGCGATCGTGCGGGCGTGCAGGAGCTTGATCGCGACCTCGCCGTCGCGGGCCCGGCCCAGGTACACCACGCCCTGGCCGCCGGTGCCGAGCCGGGCGAGGATCTCGTACGCGCCCAGCCGGGCGGGGTCGGCGGGGCTGAGTGGCTGTGTCATCGGGTCCCCGTTACGAAAATACGAACAATTGACCAGGCACAAAACCCGCCGCCGTGGCATCAAAGAGTATAGGTTCGACCGGCCACGGGCGGGAGAGACACATGCCGGAGATCAATTCTCGAATTCTCGGGGGCGGACTCGTCCCCGTGGTGGTCCTGGGGGCCTCGCTTCTGGGAGGCTGCGGCGGCGCGGGTGAGACGATCACGCGCCTGACGGTGGGATCGGCGGGGCCCGATCCGTACACGCTGATGTCGAACACCGACCGGCAGCGGATCGAGCGGAGCCCGGCCAGGGGCGGCACGAAGGACGGGAGCACGCCGGGCCTGTACGGGGGCACCCGGCAGGCGGCGAGCTGCGACCCGGCCAAGCTGATCGCGTTCCTGCGGGCCAACCCGGCCAAGGCGAAGGCCTGGGCCAAGGTGCACCGGATCGGCGCCGGGGACATCCCGGGGTTCGTGGGGCGGCTCACGCCGGTGCTGCTGCGCACCGACACGCTGGTGACCAACCACGGGTTCAAGGCGGGCAAGCCGACCCGGCTCCCGGCCGTGCTGCAGGCCGGAATAGGCGTCCTGGTGAACGAATACGGCGTCCCGGTGGTGAAGTGCAATTGCGGCAATCCACTGACGCAGCCGGACAAAAAGATCTCCACGGGGAAGGCGAAGTACAAAGGATCTTCATGGCCGGGATTCGACAAGCGCGGGGTGACCAAGATCCAGGTGAAGGCGACCGTGCGGTCGTTCGTTCTGGTGGACCCGGACGCGACCATGGGGTTCGAGCGGCCGGTCGCGACGACCGGCGGGGCCGACGGCCCGCCGCAGGCGCTCCCCGAGGAGCTGTCGCCGTCGCCGGACCCGTCGGACTCGGGCAGCGCGGACCCGAGCGCCCCGCCGACCGATTCCGGCACTCCGGGCATCCCGACCGATGGACCGGGTACGCAGCCTCCGGTCACCCCCCAGCCGTCCGGCGGCGGGGAGGTCCCGCCGACCCCCGAGGGCGAGCAGGTCCCGGAGAACACCCCGACGGGGCAGGTCGGCCCGACCTGATCGGGGATGCTAGTCTGCTCATATGAGCAGTGCTTCAGACATCAGGACCGCCGACGCGTGCGCCGTCCGCGTCGTGGACCCGGCCAAGGTGTCCATGGTCACCGCGGCCATGCCGGAGCCGGACAAGATCTCGGAGCTGGCGCAGATCTTCGGGCTGCTGGCCGATCCGGGCCGGCTGCGGGTGATCACCGCGCTGCTCGAGGGCGGCGAGATGTGCGTGTGCGACATCGCGGCGGCCTGCGGGCACAGCGAGTCCGGGGTGTCGCATTCGCTGCGGCTGCTGCGCGCCAACCGGGTCGTCCGCGTACGGCGGTCCGGGCGGCGCGCGTACTACCGGCTGGACGACTCGCACGTGCGGATGCTCCTGGACGTGGCGCTCGCGCACATCGGCCACGAGGAGGCGGACGAGTGAGCGGGCACGGCCACGGGCACGGGCACGGGGTCTCCCCGCAGGCCGACCGGCGGTACCTGTCGGCGGCGCTGGCGCTGATCCTCGGCTACATGAGCGTCGAGGTGGTCATCGGCGTGGCGGCGCGGTCGCTGGCGCTGATCACCGACGCGGCGCACATGATGACCGACGCGTTCGCGATCGCGCTGGCCCTGATCGCGATGCGAATCGCGGCCCGCCCGCCGCGCGGCGGCTACACCTACGGGCTGCGCCGCACGGAGATCCTGTCGGCGCAGCTGAACGGCCTCACGCTGATCCTGCTGGCGGCGTTCTTCGTGTACGAGGGCGTCGAGCGGCTGATCCACCCGCCCGACGTGAACGGGCCGCTGGTGTTCTGGACGTCGCTGGCCGGGGTCGCGGTCAATCTCGGCGCGACCTGGCTGATCAGCCGGGCCGACCGGCGCAGCCTGAACGTCGAGGGCGCGTTCCAGCACATCCTGAACGACCTGTACGCGTTCATCTCCACCGCCGTCGCCGGCCTGCTGGTCTGGACGGCGGGCTTCGCGCGGGCCGACGCGATCGCCTCGCTGGTGGTCGCGGCGCTGATGCTCAAGGCGGGGTACGGCCTGCTGCGCGACGCGGGGCGGGTGCTCATGGAGGCGGCGCCGGCGGGCCTGGACCCGGGCGAGCTGGGCACCCGGCTGGCCGAGCGGCCCTGCGTGGAGGAGGTCCACGATTTGCACGTGTGGGAGGTCAGCTCCGGCTACCCGGCGCTGTCGGCGCACGTGCTGGTGGAGCCGAAGGGCGACTGCCACGCGGTCCGGCGCGACCTGCAGGAGCTGCTGCGCGACTCGTACGGGATCACGCACACCACGCTGGAGGTCGACCACGTGGACGAGGAGTTCCACTGCGAGGACCCGCACGGCCCCCGGCACGTGTCCGGCGCCGAGCCGCACGAGCACGCCGGCGAGAGCCGCTGCGGCCACTAGCCGGCGGGGCCAGCCGAGCACAGGGCCAGCTGAGCACGGAGCTAGCCGAGCACGGGGCTAGCTGAGCGCGGGGCTGAGGTCGAGGAGCTTGGCGGAGGCGTCCCAGCAGACGGTGCGGAGCCAGTCGTCGCCGAGGTCGAGGCGGGCGAGGGCCTCCAGCTGGTGGGCGTACTCGTACGGGATGTTCGGGAAGTCGGTGCCGAGCAGGATCCGCCCGGCCAGGCCGAGGTCGCGCAGGCGGGGCATCAGCTCGGCCGGGAAGTGGCCGAGGCCGCCGAAGAAGTCGGTGAACGCCATCGTGGTGTCGAAGGTGACGCGCTCGTACCGGTCGGCGAGGTCGAAGAAGCCCTCGAACTCGGGGGCGCCGAGATGGGCGATGATCGCGGCGAGCCGGGGGTGCCGGGCGAGCACGCCGCCGAACGGGCCGGGCCCGGTGAAGCCGTTGGCGACCGGGCCCGAGCCGGCGTGCACGACGACCGGCACGCCGGCGTCGGCGAGCAGGCCCCAGACCTCGTCCAGCTCGGGGACGCGGGGGTCGAAGCCGCCGACCTGGAGGTGCACCTTGAAGATCCGGGTGCCGGCGTCGATGGCGCGGCGCACGTACGACAGGGCCTCGGGCTCGGGGTAGAACGTTCCGGTCGGGACGCATTCGGGGACCCGGGCGGCGAACGCGGCCGTCCACTCGTTCAGGGTCTCGGCCATGCCGGGCTTGTGCGGGTAGGCCAGCGAGGTGAACGCGCGGACGCCGAGCGCCCGCAGCAGCGTGATCCGCTCCTCCTCGGGGACCTTGTAGTGGATCGGCCACTCGTGCCCGATCAGCGGCCCGGCCGAGTCGAAGTACTCCCAGACCCGCGACATCAGCCGCGGCGGCATGAAGTGGACGTGGACGTCGATGACGCCCGGCAGCCCCAGCGACCGCCAGAAGTCGGGCACGTCGGCGTCGTACGCTGGAAATGAACCCGGACCGCGAGCAGAACGAGATTCAGCCACGTTTTGACAGTAGTGCCTGGCCGATTCCGCCCCGCGGCCGCGTCCGCTCACCGGGACGGCGCCCGCTGAACGGGATCCGGGCACCCACTGAACGGGACTCGGTCCGTTGAGCGGGACCTGCCCGCCCGCAGCCGGGGCGCCTGGACGCCCGGCGCCTCAGAGGATCTCGGCCAGCAGGACGGGGAGCGCGGCGTGCAGCTCGCGGCCCCAGTACGACCACCGGTGGGTGCCCGGGTAGAAGTGCGTCGAGACCGGGATGCCGAGCTTCTTGAGCTTGCCGGCGAAGTCCTGCCCGACCTGGTGGGCCAGGGCCTCGACGCGGTCCGGGCCCGTGCCGGGGCGCGGGTCGTACGGGCCGGCGGTGCCGTCGCCGGAGGAGACGTACAGCCGGACGCCGGCCAGCCGGTCGGCCAGGTCGTACGGGTTGTGGTGCCGCCACACCATGCGCTGCGCGTCCGGGTCGCCCCACAGGTCGGTCCAGTCCGCGGGCCCGCCGCCGATCTCGACCGACAGCTGCACCAGGTCGGGCAGGTCGAGCCGGGCCGGGTCGCGGTGTAGGGTGTTGAGGGCCCCGCTGAACGAGGCGGCCGCCCGGAACAGCCCGCGGTGCCGCGCCGCGTACGCCAGCGCGCCCATCCCGCCCATTCCGGCGCCCGCGACGGCGCGTTCGGGTCCGGCGCGATATCCGCGTTCCAGAATCTGGCGCAGTTCGGCCAGATGGAACGTCTCCCACTTGGGCGGCCCGCCGGCCCCGCGACTCCACCAGTCCGAATAGCTGCCGCAATGGCCGGCGTCCGGCATGACGACGATCACATCGTGGTCGCCGGCGATCCGTTCGAGGTCGGTGTGGACGCTCCAGGAGGTGTGGTCGGCGGCGGCGCCGCTGCCGTGCAGGAGCCACAGCACCGGCCAGGTACGGGCCGCGTCGCGGGACCAGCCGGGCGGGAGCAGCAACCGGACGTGCGCGATTCCGGCCAGGACCGGCGAGCGTACGGTGAGGTCGAGCAGCCGTGGGCCGGGCGACCGCTCGCCGACGACGGTGGCGCCGTCGTCGGCCGCCGGGGTGGCCGCGGGCGCGGGCCCGCCGGGCGCGATGGAGGCCAGCAGGCCCGCCGCCCCCGCAATGAATCCCACTCCGAGCAGACCTGTTCGCCACATATTTTCGCCCCGCGCTTTCGCTCGCCGGATTAACCGAAATATCCCCAGGATCGGCGGCGGACCAACGCACGGTAACGGAATATAAAATACCTGTCACGGGCGGATTCCGGGCGCCCGGTAGGGTGTGCCCCGGAATCGCTGGAGGGAGACGACCGGTCGAGATGCGGAGCAAGGCGGAGCTGGAAGCGGCGATCCGCGGGGCGGGCCGGGCGGTCCTGATGGTCAACGTCCGGTCGCGGCGCGGCCGCCGGCTGTACGACACCGCCCGCGCCCTGCTGGACGAGGCCGGGCTGGAGTTCGCGGAGGTGCACCCGGTCGGCGAGCCGGACCGGCTGGGCGAGCTGTTCGAGAAGGTGCTGGCCAGGGACCCCGACCTGGTGGTCGTGGGCGGCGGCGACGGCACGATCGCCGAGGCGGTGGGCCATCTGGCGCACCGCGACATCGCGCTCGGGGTGCTGCCGCTGGGCACCACCAACAACTTCGCGCGCAGCCTGGAGCTGCCGCTCGACCTGGCGGGGGCGGTCCGGGAGCTGCGCGACGGCAAGGTCGCCGACGTCGACGTCGGCTGGTTCGAGGGCACCCCGGCCGGCGGCGCGCACGCGGCGGACCCGGACGGCGAGCCCGGGACCAGGCACATCTTCGCCAACATGGTGAGCCTCGGGCTGTCGGTGAACGTGGCCGAGCAGGTGCCGCACGAGCTGAAGCGGGTGATCGGGCGCGCCGCGTACGCGGTCACGGCGGCCCGGCTGCTGCCCCGGCACGAGGCGTTCAAGGCCACGATCCGGATCGGCGACGAGACGTACGAGATGGCCACCCACCAGCTGAACGTGGCCAACGGCGCCCACCACAGCGGCACCCGCATCGCCCGCGACGCCAGCCCCGACGACCGGCTGCTGGCGGTGTACCGGCTGGGCGACCACCGGCGGCTGCGGCTGGCGTCGGCGACGGCGCGGCACGTGCTGACCGGGCCGCGGCGCACGCTGGCCGAGGAGGAGTTCCTCACCACCGACCAGGTGCACATCACCACCGATCCGCCGCTGTCGGTGGACGTGGACGGCGAGATCAGGGGCCGTACGCCGATCTCGGTGCGGCTGCTCGGCAACGCGCTGCGGGTGATCGTCCCGCAGGGGTTCGTCGACACCTGAGCCCCGCCCGAGCCGCCGCCCGGGCCGCCGCCTGAGCGGGCGTCCGGGCCGTTCCGCGCGGCCGGTTCGCCCGCCCGGAACGGGGGCAGGCATACCGGCATGAAGCCGACGACTCTCTCGGGGCTGGACCCCTTCGCGATCTTCGATGCCGAGGCGGCCCGGCTGGACGCCTACTTCGGCGGCCTGACCGGGCCCGACTGGGACCACGACTCGCGCTGCGCGGGCTGGTCGGTCCGCGACGTGCTGGCCCACCTGGCCGGCGAGGAGATGTACAACCACGCCTGCCTGGACGACGATCTCGACGGCCTGTTCGCCCGGCTGGAGAAGGAGGGCGTCCAGGATCTCGGCGCGTTCAACGAGTGGTGCGTGCGGCAGCGGCGCGGCCTGCCCGTCGAGGAGGTCCTGGCGGAATGGCGCCGCGAGAACGGCGACACCCGCCACCGGATGCGCGAGCTGGGCGGCAACGCGACCCTCGCCACGATGGCGGGCCCGTACCCGGTGGCCCTCCAGACCCTGCACTACTCCTCGGAGTACGCCACGCACGCCGACGACGTGGACGTCCCGGTCGAGCCGGGCGAGGAGCCGGAGCGGACGGCCTGGCGGGCCAAGGTCGGGATCTTCGCGCTGGAGGAGAAGGACTCCCCCGTCCGGGTGGAGGAGATCGCCGGCGGCTACCGGGTGGAGCTGGACGGCCGCGCGGCGGAGCTGTCGGCGGCCGACTTCGTGGACGCCACCACCGCCCGCCTCGACTCCGGCCACACCCTGGACCCGGAGCTGCGCGGCGCGCTGGTCGCCCTCGCCTGAGCCCGCGCGCTCAGGCCGGGGACGGGGGCCGCTCCCCCGCCATGACGTACGCGCCGTCCCGCAGCCGCCCGATGAGCCCGCGGGTCCACTCGGCGCCGGTGTCCGCCGAGTGGACCCACCAGCCGAGCAGCTCGTTCAGGTGGTCGAGCGGCCCCGCCCCGCTCTCGTCGCCGATGTGCGGCGCGACCGTGGCCCGCCATTCCGCGAGGCCCTCCAGCCGCCGCTCGAACAGCGCGATCGCCTCGTCCCGCGGCAGTTCGGTGAGGAAGCCCAGCGCCGCCGAGAACAGCTCGGGGCGCCGGGTGTCCACCTCGGTGATCGCGCTCCGCAGCAGGCGGAGGAACTCCGCCGTGCCCGCCTCGGTGATCTCGTAGTCGACGCGGGGCGGCCCGGCGTCGTTGTCGGGGACCTCGTACGAGCGCAGCAGCCCCTCCTTGGTGAGCTGCCGGAGCGCGTGGTAGATCGACCCCGGGTTGACGTTGGCCCATTCGTCGGAGCCCCACGACAGCAGCTCCCGGCGGATCTCGTAGCCGTTCGCCCGGCCCGCGCCGCGCACCCCACCCAGCACCAGCAGCCGCGTCGCCGACATCGCTCCCCTGTCCCGTACCGATCCGTACGGGACAGGGTAGGGGGCCGGGTCAGGCGGTGCCGAGCCGGTCGATCTCGGCCAGGTCCTCGGGGGTGAGGCGGAGGCCGGCGGCGGCGACGTTCTCCTCCAGGTGGGCGATGGAGGACGTGCCGGGGATCGCCAGCATCGCCGGGGACAGCGCGAGCAGCCCGGCCAGCAGGACCTGCGCCACCGTGGCGCCGTGCCGCCCGGCGATCTCCTTCAGCTCCGGCGCGTCCGGGATCCCGAAGCCGCCCAGCGGGAAGTACGGCACGTACGCGATGCCCTCGCGCTCGCACAGCCCCAGCATCGCCGCGTCCTGCGGCCTGGTCACGTCGAACCAGTTCTGCACGGCCGCGACCGGCGCGATCCGGCGGGCCTCCTCCAGCTGCGCCAGGCTCACGTGGCTGACCCCGAGATGGCGGATCAGCCCCTCCTCGCGCAGCCCGGCCAGCACCTCGAACCGCTCGGCGATCGAGTCGTCGGGCGGCGGCGCCATCCCGCCGACCCGCAGGTTGACCAGGTCCAGCCGGTCGAGGCCCAGCTCGCGCAGGTTCCGCTCGACCTCGCCGCGCAGCTCCCCGGCCGCCACCTCGCCGGTCGGGACCGGGTCGTCCGGGCCCTTGTACGGACCCACCTTGGTGGCGATCACCAGGCCGTCCGGGTACGGCGACAGCGCCTCGCGGAGCATGTCGTTGGCCCCCAGCCCGTCGCGCTCGTAGAAGGCGGCGGTGTCGATGTGGTCCACGCCCAGCTCCACCGCGCGGCGCGCCACCGCGATCCCGTTCCCGCGGTCGTTGGCGGGGCCGTCGATCGAGCTCGCCGCCAGCCGCATCGCGCCGAACCCCATGCGGGCGATCCGCAGGTCGCCGCCCAGTTCCCAGTTGCCGTCCAGTCGTTCGCTCATGCCGTTCACTGTGCCGGGCCGGCCGCCCGATCCCGCGGCGTTGGCAGCTTGCTGCCAGATTGCCGGGACCCCGGCGCTTGGGCAGACTGGAGGGCGATGAGCGCCGATCAGGACCTGAACGTCACGCTGCGCGGCGAGGTGGAGCTGGCCGAGCGCGCCGGCCACCTGTTCGTCCACGCCCGCGAGGAGTTCGTCTGCGCCGCGACGGACCTCAATACGTGGGTGTTGCCCGAGGTCCGGGAGGAGATCATCAAGGCGCACTGGGAGAGCCGGCCCGGGCTGCGCGTCTGCAAGATCTACAACCCGGCGGCGCTGGCCGACGAGGAGTCCGAGCGGCACCTGCTGGCGATGGCGGCGAGCGGGGTCGAGGTGCGGATCTCCACCGCCCGGCTGCGGCAGGAGACGATCATCATCGACCGCCGGGTGGCGGTGCTGGCGGGCCCGCCGGTGCGGGGCGTGCGGACGTACACGATCGTCCGGTCGCCGGACGTGATCGCGAGCATGCGCACGCTCTACTGGGCGACCTGGGAGTCGTCGGTCGAGCTGGCCGGCTTCCGGCGGGGCCGGCCGCCCGCGCTCGGCGAGGAGAGCCTGGAGATCCTGCGGCTGCTGGGCGGCGGGTACAAGGACGAGACGGCCGCCCGCCGGCTCGGGCTGTCGCTGCGCACCTACCGCCGCCGGGTCGCGGAGATCCTCACGCTGCTGGACGCCGACTCCCGCTTCCAGGCGGGCCGCCGCGCGCACGAGCTGGGCCTGCTGAACTGACCCCCGGCCGGCGGCCGGGTCAGCCGCCGGCGAGCGGGACGAGCTTGATGAACACCAGTTCCGGGTCGCCGGTCAGGTCGATCTCCTCGTCCAGGTCCTCCACCTGGCGGTCGCCGGCCAGCATGAAGAAGCCGTTGGACAGGAACGCCTTCTCGGCGACCGCGGCCTGCCGCTCCCAGTCCAGCCTGCGCGCCTCGCGCAGCCGGTAGCCGTTCAGCTCGACCTCGGCGTCGTCCGGCCGGACCAGGCCGTTGAAGCGGTCGGCGGGCCGCGCGTTGAAGCGGGCGACCTCCTCGCGGACCCGCAGCCTGATCAGCTCGCGGGCGGTCATCACGGCGGGCAGGTCCGCCACCTGGAACGCGGCCAGCTCGGTGCCGGTCGCGGTCTCGTCGCGGAAGGTCACGGCGGGCATCAGGCACCTCGCTTGATCTGGCCCATGGTGGACGGGTCCTCGATCGCGGTGTCGGCGGCCAGCAGGAACGCCTTGCTGAGGATCAGCGCGAGCCGGTCCTCCTCGAACGGCAGGAAGACCTTGCCGGGGCCGCCGGACGCGGAGCGGACGATGCACAGGTAGGCGCCGTCCGGCTCCATCAGGATGTTGGCGCTGCCCAAGTGGATCTTGTACGTGCGCAGGTCGCCCCGCACCACCAGGTAGCGGCCCTCGATCGAGCAGCGGTCGGCGATCTTCGTACGCGGCAGGATCCGGGCCAGCGCGTCCCGCCGCACCTCGGCGGACGCGGTCAGGTCGCCGAAGCTCGCGCGGTGCCAGTAGTCCGCGTACCGGTCCTCGCCCCGGTCGGCCCACTCCGGGTCGGCGGCCACGGACGTCACCCCGACGAACAGGTCCACGTCCCGCATGACCTCGCTGAACACCACGGCGGGCGCCTCGGACAGCGGCACCCCGCGCCAGCCGTCGCCCGCGCGCCGCGACAGCCGCACCTGGTCGGTGGTGCACAGCTCGAAGTCGTACAGCGGCTCCACGTACTCGTGGTGGAACGCGGCCCGCCACTCCCCCGAGGCGAGCACGCGGTGCGCGACGGCGTCCTGCCCGCCGTCCCAGGGGCCGAGCATGCCGCTCGCCCAGCCCCGCGCCCTGAGCAGCGCGAACAGCTGCTTGTAACGCAGGATGTGGGCGGCGTACCGGTTGGAGTAGACGCCGGTCTCCACCTCCGCCGGGGTCAGCAGGTAGATCTCCCGGAACGCCTGCTTGAACGGCTGCCGCACCCGCCGCTCGGTGATCAGGTCGCGCCAGGCGCGGACCTCGTCCACGGTGGCGCGGATCGGATGCCAGAGCCGGACGGCCACCGCCTCGTCCTCGCACACCGGCTCCTCCTCGGCCGGGAGCCAGGCGCGCCATTCGCCGGGGGCGGTCTCGGCCTCCCAGATCAGGCGCCGGGCGACCGCCGCGGCGACCGGGTGGGCGCCCAGCCGGTCGCGCCACTCGCCGTACGGCATCGCGACCTCGCCCGGCAGCCCGCCCTCCAGGACGCGGGCCAGCGTGGTGAGGTGCACGCCGGTGCGCTTGACCAGCTCGCGCAGCTCCTTGACCGCGGGGCCGTGGTCGCGCCGCACGGCGGCCGGCACGGACTTCAGCGGCCTGCCGCCGGGCCCGCGCCAGGCAAGCTCGGCGCCGGCCGCGCCGACGGTGATCACCGCCTCGTACTCGCCCAGCCGCGTCGTGCGCGTGCCGTCGGGGGCGAAGCCCAGGTCCGGCAGCCGCAGCGCGACGTCGGCGCGCTCGGCGAGCGCCGCGTCGATCTTCTTCCACTTCCGGTCGAGCTGCTTGCGGACGCCCGCGTGCCGGACGATCCCGCGGGCCTCGCGCAGCGCGGTGACCAGCTCGGGGGTGGGCACCTCCTCGGCGGCGCGGGCCAGCTCGAACAGCAGCGCCTGGGACGGCAGGTTCTTCACAGCGGCGGACGGCGCGACCGCGACCCCGCGCAGCAGCCGGACGAGCAGGTCCGGCAGCCAGGGCTCGTCGCGTTCCAGCGCCAGCCGCGCCGCGCGCCCGAGGATCGCCACCTCCCGGGAGGTGAACGCCTTGTCGGCCTTGAACGGGATCTCCCCGGCCTGGATCGCCGCGACCCGGGCCTCGGCCGCCTCCAGCGCGCGCCGCGAGAACGCCAGGTAGCCGCGCCCCAACAGCCGCTTCCACGCGTCCTGGAGCGGAGGGAACCAGTCGCCGTAGTTCCACACCTTCTCGCCCACTTCCGCCAGCAAGGCGAAGCCCTCCACATTGCCCGCGTTCCCCGCGTTCCCCGCGTTCCCCGCGTTCCCCGTGCCCCACTCCTCCAGCCAGGCCAGCTCGTCCGCCCGGATGGGGCCGTCGCCGGACGTGAGCCGTTCGACGACCTCGCGGTAGGCGTCCGGGCCGGCGAGGGCGGCGGTGCCGAGCAGCGCGTACGGGGCGGACGTGGGGTCGCGCCGGTCCAGGACGTACCGGACGAGCCGGCGGGCCCGCCCGGGAGTCCCGTCCGGCCACGGGCCGTCGCAGCGCAGCAGCGCGCTCAGCCCGAAGCGGAGGTCGGGGTCGCGATCGTCCTCCTCGGCGTGCGACACGAGGATCTCGTACAGGCGCTCGCACGTGCGCGGCCCGACCGTGAACGGGCGCGCGGCGAGATCGTTCGTGAGCGCCGTCCGCTGGTACAGGCCGCCGGTGTACGCCTCGGCGAGCCGTGCCGCGAGCTCCTCGTCGCCGAGGCCGTCGGCGGTGCCGCTCACCGGTCCCCCTTGATCTGCCTGATGATCGTCTCGTCGGTGATGGTGCTGTCGGCGGCCAGCAGCAGCGCCTTGCTGAGGATCAGCGACAGGCGCTCGTCCTCGAACGGCAGGAACACCTTGCCCGGGGTGCGGCGGGCGGACGGGACGACGCACAGGTACGCGTCGTCCGGTTCCATCAGGATGTTGGCGCTGCCCAAGTGGATCTTGTACGTGCGCAGGTCGCCCCGAACCACCAGGTAGCGGCCCTCGATCGAGCACCGTCCGGCGATCTTCGTGCGCGGCAGGATCCGGGCCAGCGCGTCCCGCCGCACCTCGGCGTTCGCCGTGAGGTCGCCGAGACTCGCCTGCCGCCAGTAGTCCGCATAGCGGTCCTCGCCCCGGTCGGCCCACTCCGGATCGGCGGCGATCGACGTGACGCCGACGAACAGGTCCACGTCCCGCATCGCCTCGCTGAACACGACCTGCGGCACCTCCGCGACCGGGGTCTCGCTCCAGCGGTTCCCGTCGCGCCGCTCGAACCGCACCTGGTCGGTGGTGGCGTACGCGGGCCGGTACCGTGCCTCCTCGTCGGCGTTCTCATGGAAGAACACCGCCTGCCAGGCGCCCTCGGCGAAGGTGCCCTTGGCGCGGCCCTCGAAGCCGTCGCTGTGGCCGCCGAGGAAGTTGGACCGCCAGCCGCGCGCCTTGAACAGCGCGTACAGCTGCGGGTAGCGCACGACGTGGGCGGCGAACCGGTTGGAGTACGCCGCGGTCGCCTCCTCCGCCGGGGTGAGCAGGTAGATCTCGCGGAACGCCTGCTTGAACGGCTGGCGCATCTCGTTGTCGGTCACGAACGCCCGCCAGGCCCGCACCTGCGGCGCCGTCGCCCGCAGCGGATGCCACAGCCGGACCCGCGCGCCGCCGGCCGGGACCGACAGGGCGTCGCCGCCGACCGTCACCAGGACGCCGTCGCCCGGGGTGGCCGCCCGCCACACCCCGTCGGCGCCCTCGAACTCCCAGATCAGGTTGCGCGTGATCGCGCCGGTGACCGGATGGTCGCGGTAGTAGCGGCACCACTCCGCGTACGGCCAGGAGCGGTCGGCCGACATCAGCCCCTCGACGCGGGCGCGCTCGGCGGCCAGCGTGCCGCGCACCGCCTTGGCCAGCGCCTTCAGCTCCCCGACCGCCGCCGCGTGGCCGGCCTTGAGGGCGGCGGGCACGGTGCGCAGCGCGCGGCCCTCGGCGCCGACGTAGACCAGCCGCACGGTCGCCGGGTCCGCGATCTCCAGCACCGCCTGGTGCTCGCCGAACTCGCGCGCCAGCGACCCGGACGCCCCCAGCCCGTGGTCGGGTACGGCGCGTTCGAGCAGCTGGCCGGGCGTGATGCCCTGCCGCCCGGCCGCGGCCTCGATCGCGTTCTGCACCTGCTTGCGCGCACCCGGGTAGCGCAGTTCCTTCTCCAGGCCGCGCAGCGCGTCCAGGGCGGCGGGGCCGGGGAAGGCGCCGAGCGCGTTGATGCCCGCGTTGGCCAGCGCGGCGTCCCAGATCCTCTCGCCGGAGGCGTACCCGAGGCGCCGGACGACCGCCACCAGATCGCCGAGCGTGTCCTCGCCGCCGGCCAGGGCGGCCGCCCACAGGTGCCCGCGGCCCGCCGCGTGGTCGTCCCCCAGGAGGACGTCGCCGTCGTGGGCGTGGCCGCGCTCCGAAGGGGCGACCGGCGCGGCCGCCCAGTGGCCCACCTTCCGCCGAACGTGGTCGCGCGTCCCCGGGATCTGCAGCAGCTCCAGCGTGCGGTCGCGCCATCTGCGGCCGGGCCGCGGGGCCTGGAGCCGGATCAGGTGCGCGTCGAGGGCCTTCGCGTCGGCCGGGGGCAGCGTGTCGGCCAGGGGAGGCGCCTCGTCCAAGGCGGCGCCGTCCTGGGGGGCGTTGTCGTTCGGCATGCGTGGATCTTGGCACGCAGGTCGGACAGAACCCGCCCGTTTCCCCTTACTCCACGGCGTTTCCGAAGTTGCCTCCTGTTCAACTGACCCAGGGGTCACCTACGCTCGACGGAGCAAAACAGAACGAAGTTCGGATCCGAGACGGCAGGACGGCAGCATGGGCTCTCCGCACGACGTCGTGATCATCGGAAGCGGGTTCGGCGGGATCGGCATGGCGATCCGGCTCCGGCAGAACGGGTACCGGGACGTGGTCGTCCTGGAGAAGGCCGGCGGGCTGGGCGGCACCTGGCGCGACAACACCTACCCGGGCGCGGCCTGCGACGTGCCCTCGCACCTCTACTCCTTCTCCTTCGACCGCAAGACCGACTGGACCCGCCGCTTCCCGCCGCAGAACGAGATCCTCGACTACCTGCGCGACACCGCCCGCGAGCACGGCGTGCTGCCATGGATCCGGTTCGGCACGGAGGTGACCGAGGCCCGCTTCGACGAGGACGCGGGACTCTGGCGGATCTCCACCACCCGGGGCGAGCTGGCCGCGCGGGTGGTGGTCTCGGCGTGCGGGCAGCTCAACCGGCCGGTGCCGCCGCCGATCCCCGGGCGCGGATCGTTCCAGGGCACCGCGTTCCACTCCGCCCGCTGGGACCACGGCGCCGACCTCGCCGGAAAGCGCGTCGCGGTGATCGGCACGGGCGCCAGCGCGATCCAGATCATCCCGGAGATCGCGCGGGAGGCGGGCCGGCTGACCGTGTTCCAGCGGTCCGCGCCGTACGTGATCGACAAGCCCGACCGGGCGTACAGGGGCTGGGAGAAGGCGCTGCTCAGGAGCGTCCCGGGCACCTGGGAGCTGAGCCGCGCCCGGATCTACTCGCTGTACGAGTCGCGGGCGCTCGGCTTCATCAAGTACCCGCGCCTCATGGAGATGCTGAGCCGCCGCTTCCGGCAGCAACTGGAGGAGCAGGTCCCCGACCCCGAGATGCGCCGCAAGCTGACGCCCGACTACCCGATGGGCTGCAAGCGCATCCTGATCTCCAGCGACTACTACCCCGCGCTCGCCGAGCCGCACGTGGAGCTGGTCACCGACCCGATCGAGGAGATCGTCCCGGCCGGCGTGCGGACCCGGGACGGGCGGGAGTTCCAGGCGGACGTGCTCGTGTACGCCACCGGCTTCGCGACCTCGGGCTTCCTGGCCCCGATGAAGGTCACCGGACGCGGCGGCCGGGACCTGGACGAGGCGTGGCGCGGCGGCGCCGAGGCCCATCTCGGCATCACCGTCAGCGGCTTCCCGAACCTGTTCCTGTTGTACGGGCCGTACACCAACCTCGGCCACAACTCGATCATCTACATGCTGGAGTCGCAGTTCCGGTACGTGCTGGGCTGCCTGCGCGCGATGCTGGAGGCCGGGCTCGACTGGATCGACGTGCGGCCCGACGTCCAGGACGCGTTCGGCCGCGAGATGCAGGAGCGGCTGCGCGGCACCGTCTGGGCGTCCGGCTGCGACAGCTGGTACATGAACGCCGACGGCAAGGTGGTCAACAACTGGCCCGGGTTCACCTTCGCCTACCGCCGCGCCACCCGCCGCCCCGACCCGCGGCACTTCGTCGCGCGGCGCGCCGCGGCCGCTTCCGGCACTACCACCTGGTAGCGCGCCGACCTAGGCTCGTCCCATGCCGACCGCTCTCATCACCGGGGCCACGGCGGGCATCGGCGCCGCCTTCGCCCGCCGCCTGGCCTCCGACGGATTCGACCTCGTGCTCGTCGCCCGCGACGCCGCGCGGCTCGAGGACACCGCCCGCGACCTGCGCGGCGCGTACGGGATCAGCGCCGAGACCCTGCCCGCGGACCTCTCCGCGGAGGAGGGGCTCGCCGCGGTCGAGGAACGCTGCCGCAAGGGCCCCGCCGACGTGGACCTGCTCGTCAACAACGCCGGGTTCGGCAACAAGGGCACGTTCCTCGACGTCCCGGTCGCCGACGAGGTGACCATGCTGAAGGTGCACTGCGAGGCCGTGCTGCGGCTGACCCACGCGGTGCTGCCGGGGATGCTCGAACGCGGCCGGGGCGGGATCGTCAACGTGTCGTCGGTGTCGGCGTTCGCGACGCGCGGCACGTACGGCGCCTCCAAGGCGTGGGTGGTGTCGTTCAGCCAGGGCGTGGCGCAGGACATCGCCGGCCGGGCGGGCGGCCGGGTGCGCGTGATGGCGCTGTGCCCGGGGTTCGTGCGGACCGAGTTCCACGAGCGGGCCGGGATGGACGTCTCCGGGATCCCCGAGTTCATGTGGCTGGACCGCGACAAGGTCGTGGACGCCGCGCTGCGCGACCTGCGCCGAGGCGTGGGGATCAGCGTGCCGGGCGCCCAGTACAAGGCGATCGTCGGGCTCAGCCGGCTGGTGCCGCGCGACCTGGTCGGCAGGCTCTCCTCGCGGGCCGGCCGCAGCTACGACTGACGCGCTCCCGGCGCGCGGCCGTCCCGCGGACACGTTCCGCGAACGCGCAGAAACCCTCGGTTACGGTCGCGCCAATCCGACGTTACGGTCTTGTCACGCGCCGTGGAACGCGGCAGGGTGTCTGATCACCGGCGTGGGGGCGCGCCGGCGCATCGGACCCTGCCTCCCGCTGCTGAAAGGTCCCTCACCCGATGGGTCACGACCTCGGATACGCCGCCCTGGCGCTGCTGTCGACGAGCGCCTACTACGTCGCCTTCCTGGTGTTCCGGCTGGCCGCCGCCCGGATGCCGCCGCTGCGCGGCAGCCGCCCGTTCCACGTCGCCTGGCACATGATCACCGATCCGGTGTGGTTCTCCGGCGGCCTCATCCTGTTCCTCGGGCTCGCGTACCAGGTCGTCGCGTTCACGGCGATGCCGCTGGCGGTCGCCCAGCCGATCTTCGCGCTGAGCCTGGTCCTGCTCGTGGTGTACGCCGTGTGGTTCCTGGGCGAGCGGCTCAACGCCCGCGAGTGGTTCAGCGTCGCGCTCTTCGTCCTGGCCACGATCCTGATCGGGCTGTCCGCCGGCTCCGAGGGCCCACTCACCGCCGAGACCTCCCTGCTGGACACGCTCAAGGCCCCCTGGCTGATGCTCGCCGTCATGGCGCCCGCCCTCATCGTCGCCGCGCTGGTGTGGCTGGTCGGCGACCGCCGGGCCGGCGGCCGGCACGCCCGCAAGCTCGCCGGCGTCGCGTACGGGATCGGCGCCGGAGCCTGCGCCGGCCTGGGCGAGGCGGGCATCCGCGGCATCTCGCTCGTGTACGAGGACACCGGCAGCGTCGTCAGCGTCCTCGCCTCCCCGTACCCGTACCTCACCCTCGGCATGGCCGGGCTCGCCCTGCTCCAGTTGCAGATCGCCCTCCAGCGCTGCCGGGTCGCCATCGTCGCCACCGTGCTCACCGTCATCGGCCGCGCGTACCTGGTGCTCAGCAGCGTCGTGCTGTTCGGCGAGGAGTGGCCCCGCGAGTCGGGCTCGTTCGCGCTGCGCGCCGCCGGCTTCACCCTCGCGCTCATCGCGCTGGCCGTCTTCCCCCGGTACGAGCGGCCCGCGGCCGCCGAGGCCGCCGCCGTCCAGTCGGCCTCGGCCCTCCCCCGCCGCTCCACCGCCTGACGTTGCCTACGCCGCCGCGCCCCGCGATGCTGGGGCGCATGCGGATACTCGTGACCGGCGCGGCCGGCTATGTCGGTTACGCCGTCGGGCTCCGGCTGCTCGCCGCCGGCCACCGGGTGTCCGGCCTGGTCCGCCATGCCGGCCGGGACGTCCCGCCGGGCGTTCGCCCCGTCATCGGCGACCTGCTCGACCCGGCCGGCCTGCGGGCCGTCATGGACGAGCCGTACGACGCCGTCTGCCACCTGGCCGCGCTGACCCGCGTGCGCGAGTCGTTCGCCGACCCGCTGCGCTTCTTCACCGCCAACGTGCAGGGGACGGTCAACCTCCTGGAGGCGCTGCCACGGGAGACCACCCGCATCGTGTACGGCTCCACCGCCGCCGTCTACGGCACGCCGGACCGGCAGCCGATCCCCGAGACGCAGGTGCCCGACCCGAGCAGCCCGTACGGCGCGTCCAAGCTGGCCGCCGAGCAGGTGGTCCGCTTCCACGCCCGTATCGGCGCGGCCGGCGCCACCGTGCTGCGCACGTTCAACGTCGCCGGGTCGGTCGCGGGCCGTCCCGACCCCGACCGCACCCGGCTGATCCCCGCGGCCCTCGCCGTCGCCGCCGGCCATGCCCCGCATCTGGAGATCAACGGCGACGGCTCCGCCGTCCGCGAGTACCTGCACGTCGACGATCTCGCCGCCGCCCACGTCCGCGCCCTGGAGACCACCGAGCCGGGCCGCGACCGCGTCTACAACATCGGCACCGGCGCCGGCGCGTCCGTCCTCGAAGTGATCACGGCCGTCGAGGACGTGACCGGCCGGGCCGTGCCGGCCGTGCGCCGCCCGCCCCGGCCGGAGCCGCCGCTGCTGGTCTGCGACGCCCGCGCCGCCCGCCGCGACCTGGGCTGGCGCCCGGCCCGGTCCGCCCTCCGGGAGATCATCGCCGACGGCTGGGCCGCCCTGCCCTCCGCGGGCGGCTAAAATCCCAGCGTGTCCCAGCCCAAGTTCGAAGTCCAGATGCTCCACGACCGCGTCATGATCAAGGTCGAGAAGGAGGCCGGCGAGCGCCGCAGCACCGGCGGCATCGTCATCCCCGCCACGGTCGAGCAATCGAACCGGCTGGTGTGGGGCGAGGTCTGCGGCGTCGGGCATCACGCGCGCGCCGTCAAGGTCGGCGACCGCGTCCTCTTCCATCCCGACGACCAGTACGAGGTCGAGATCCAGGGCGAGAACTACCTGGTCATGCGCGAGCGCGACCTGCACGCCATCGCCAGCGAACGCCCCGAACACGGCACCGGCCTCTACCTCTGATCACCTCTCACCCTCCGTGCGCGCGGCCGCGGGCGCCCGGCCCGTCACGCGAGGGCGCCCTGCGCCAGGCCCCCCTCCGCGCTCCCGGGCCCGGCTCCGGGCCGGCCGCGCCGGTTCAGACGACGCCCGCTTCGGCGAGCCAGCGCCACAGCTCGTCCTGGGCGACGACCGTGACGCCGAGCTTCTCGGCCTTGGTGGTCTTGGCGGCGCCGACGTTGTCGCCGGTGAGCAGGTAGTCGGTGGCGGCCGAGACCGAGGAGGCGGTGGTGGCGGCGGCCTGCTCGACCAGGCGGGTGACGTCCGGACGGCTGATCTTGGCGCCCGAGCGGGGGTCGGTGAACGCGCCGGTGATCACGACCGACCTGCCCTTGAGCGGCGAGTCGCCCGCGGCCGCGGCGTCGACCGGCCGGTCCTCGTCCAGCACGTCGAGGTTCACGCCGCGCTCGCGCAGCGCCGCGATCTCCTCCTGGACCTCCGGGCGGGCAAAGAAGCCCGCGATGCTCTCGGCGACCTTCGGCCCGATGTCGCGGATCGCCACCAGTTCCTCGGCGGTGGCCGCCGCGACGTCCTCGATGCGCTCGTACCCGGCCAGGCACAGGCGCTTGGCCGTGCCCTCGGAGGCCATCGGGATCGCCAGCCCGATCAGCGCGCGCCGCAGCCCCACGTCCTTGGACGCCGCGATCGACTCGACCATGTTCCGGGCGCTGACCTCGCCCATCCGCTCGTAGTCGAGCAGCTGGTCGGCGGTCAGGTCGTAGAAGTCGCTGCGGCGCCTCAGCACGCCGTCCTCGGCGAGCTTCTCGATCCAGGTGTCGCCGACGCCCTCCATGTCGGCCGCCTGCCGCGACGCCCAGTGCATCAGGCGGCGGGTCGCCTGCGCCGGGCATTGCAGGTTCAGGCACCAGCGCTCCTCGCCGGTGCCGCGGACCTCCAGCTCCGAGCCGCACGAGGGGCAGTGCACCGGCGGGACGATCTCGACCTCGCTGCCGTCGCGCCGCTCCGGAAGGGAACGGCCGGCGAACGGGATCACGTCGCCGCGCCGCACGACCGCCACCGTGTCGCCGATCCGCAGGTCGCGCTCGCGGATCAGCCGCGGGTTGTGCAGGGTGATGTTCTCCACCGTCACGCCGCCGACGAACACCGGCGCGACCTTCGCGCGCGGCGGGACGCGGCCGATCTTGCCGACCGGCCATTCCACCGACAGCAGCGTGGTCAGCTTCTCCTCCGGCGGGTACTTGAACGCGATCGCCCCGCGCGGCTCGGCGCTGTTGAAGCCCGCCGCGTCGAACGCCGCCGGCTCGTGCAGCCGCACGACCGCGCCGTCGATGTCGTAGTCAAGCCCGTCGCGGCGGGCGCCGATCTCGTGGATGGCCTCGATCACCTCGTCGGCGCTCGCGCACACGTACTGGGCGACCGCCTCGAAACCCGCCGGGAGGTCCACCGCGGCGCCGTGGCGGTCGGCGCCGAACGCGAAGAACCGCAGCAGCCGGTTCGCCTTCGCCGCCGCCTCGGGGTCCTTGAGCACCAGCGTCCCGGCGGCGCCCGAGCGCGGGTTGGTCAGCGTGCGGTCCGGATGCGCCTCGTTGTAGGCCGCCCACACCGACCGCAGCATCACCGCCTCGCCGCGCACCTCGACCCGCCCCGGCTCCGCGATCCGGGCCGGCAGGCCCGGGATCACGTGCCGGACCTTCTCGGTCACCAGCTCACCGACCGCGCCGGTGCCGCGGGTGGCGACGTAGTCGAGCCCGCCGTCGGTGTAGACGACGGAGAGCGAGAGCCCGTCGAGCTTCTCCGACACGCGGAAGACCTGGCCGCCGAACCGCTCGCAGAACGCGCGGATCTGCTCCTCGCCGGTGGCCTTGGCCAGCGACAGCATCGGGCGCGCGTGGCGCACGGTCGGGCCGGTCAGCTCCGCCGGCGCGTTGACCTTCCCCAGCGGGCTGTCGGCCGGCTCCAGCTCCGGATGCTCGGCGACCAGCGCCGCCAGCTCGTCCTTCAACGCGTCGTAGTCGGCGTCGGGCAGGGGGCTGTCGCCGCCGCCGTAGTACAGGTCGTTCAGCCGCTTGACCTCGGCGGCCAGTTCCGCGATGCGCTTCGCAACGTCCACCCCTCGATTAAACGCCATGCCACCGACAGTCCTCACCGCCCCGGGTTCAGGCGGCGAACGTGGCGCGGCCGGAGTAGTAGGTGGCCTCGACGCGCAGGTCGTAGAGGGCCTCCGGCGGGACGGCGCGGGGGTTGCCCGAGACCACGACGAGGTCGGCGCGCTTGCCCGGCTCCAGGCTGCCGACGGCGTCGTCGAGGTGGAGCTGCCAGGCGGCGTCGATCGTCTGGGCGCGCAGGGCCTCGTCGACGGTGAGGCGCTGCTCGGGGGCCAGCACGCGGCCGGTGATCCGGGTGCGGCGGTTCACCGCGGTGGCGATGTTGCCGATCGGGTCGGCGGGCGAGCACTGGCCGTCGTTGTGGAGGGAGACGCGCAGCCCGGCGTCCAGCGCCGAGCGGGCCGACATCCAGCGGGCGCCGTGCTCGGAGCCGAAGAGGTCGTCCATGAGGACGTCGCCCCAGTAGTAGACGTGCTGGATGAAGAGGCTGGCGGTGACGCCCAGGGACGCGGCGCGCGCGAACTGGTCGGGGCGCAGCGCGCCGCAGTGCTCCATGCGGGGGCGCCATCCGGCGGGGGCGAGCGGGCGGGCGCGCTCGTACGCGTCGAGGACGGCGTCGGCGGAGACGTCGCCGTGCACGTGGCAGGCCAGCTGCCAGCCCTGGCGGGTGTACGCGGCGGCCAGCTCGGCCAGCCGCTCGGGCGGGTGGTTCATGCCGCCCTGGTGGCAGGGCCCCAGGCCGAGGCGGCGGGTGGCGTCGGTGTCCAGGTAGGGGAAGGTGGTGGCGATGTCGCCGTGCCAGGGCGTGCCGTCGGCCCACACCTTCATCCCGATCCGCGCGTACGCGGCGTCGGCGGACGGGCGGGGCGGAGCCAGGTGCGCGGGGTCGGCGGCGTTCTCCGGGGTGCCGACCTCGTAGGCCCGGACGCGGATTGGGCAGCCGGGCTCGGCGGCCAGCGCGGCGAGGGCGGGGTCGAAGGCGGGGTTGAAGCCGAGCTCGGCGACGGTGGTGAGGCCGGCGGCGGCGTGCCGGGCGTACGACCAGCGGAGGCGGTCCAGGATGGTGGAGCGGGCGGCCTCGGCGACCGGGCTGGTCATCCGCACCACGGCGGGCGTCTCGCGGACCTCGCCGGTCGGCTCGCCGTCCGGGCCGAGGACGATCTCCGAGCCGGGCGGGGCGGGGGTGTCGCGGGTGATCCCGGCGAGGGCGAGCATGGCGCTGTTGCCCCAGGCGGAGTGGCCGCTGTTGGAGAGGACCACCACCGGGTTGCGCGGCGCGATCGCGTCCAGCCGGTCCTTCGTGGGCCGTTCGAGGCCGTTCTGGAGCAGGACGTCGATGCCGTAGAACATGAGCGGCTCGCCGGGCGCGGCGGCGTCCAGCGCGGCGCGGGTCCGGTCCACGACCTCGGCGGCGGTGGGGACGGTGAACGGCCGCACGTCCACCGAGGGCGGCGCCAGGCACAGCGCGACGGAGACGGGGTGGCCGTGCGGCTCCACGAACCCCGGCAGCAGCGCGCGCCCGGCCAGGTCGGCCACCCGGGTCCAGCGGGTGCGCAGGGGCATGACGTCGGCGGTGCGGCCGACGGCGGTGATCACACCGCCGGTGACCGCGAGCGCCTCGGCCTCGGGGTCGCCGGGGGCGACGGTGACGATCGGGCCGCCGGTGAAGATCAGGTCTGTCATGGCGTCCAGGTACCACGGGCGGATGCGGGCCATCCGGTGGCGGGGAATCGGATGGCTCGATCATGCCGGACACCGTGTTTTCGGATCCGGTCCGCGCGGGGGCGGGGAGGGCGCGGCCCCGCCCCCGTACGGGATCTCAGCCGGTACCGGGGCCGGAGTGGAGGGCGTCGCGGGCGTTCTGGCGGGCGTCGGCGGGCAGGAGGAAGCCGGCGCGCAGGTTGCGGGCGTCGGCGCGGGCCACGCTCGCGACGTACCCGCCGCGCGAGGGGTAGAGCGCGTCGAGCTTCGCCTTGTCGAACGGAACGTGGGTGCCGAACAGGACGCAGAACGTCTCGCCCGAGTTGTCGCCGGTGTTGAGGGCCGTGGGCACCGCCACCTGGGAGAGGCGGATCCCGCCGCGGGCGAGGCCGTGCTCGTCGCGGGCCTTCGTGCCGTCCGCGGCGAACTCCAGCGGCGGGGCGGCCGGCGGCGCGGTGCCGCGCTCGGTCCAGCGCACGAGATGGTCGTACGCGGCGGCGATCACATGGTGGAGGGGGACGCGGCTGAACGGCGGCCGCGCGCACTCATAGGTGGGCGCGGCGCCCAGGTCGCGGGTCAGGATCGGCGCCCGGTACTGCTGGCCGTGCCACCCGGAGTGGGCCGAACCCGCCACCTCCCAGCGGCGGTACGTCCCGGTGTCGGGCTGCCGGACCGGCGAGCGGACGTCGGTCTCGGAGAGCACGTGGAACACCGGCTCGGGGCCGCGGCGGGCGGGCGCCGGGCCGACGACGAACGCGTACCCGTCGAAGACCTTCTCCGTCTTGGGGAGCACGGAGTCGTAGTAGACGGTCATCCGGCCCGCCGACTGCGAGGCGCCCGCGGCCAGGACGGTACGGGCCTTCAGGCCGCCGAGCAGGCCCTTCGGGGCCCGCAGCGCCTTGGCCGCCGCGGCGAAGATGCCGTACGACAGCTCGTCGGCGGTGAACCGGCCGCCCCCGGTGACGTCGAGATCGCCGTAGCGGGCCGGGCTCCAGCGGCGCAGCCCCTCGACGCCGACGCGCTGCGCGGAGACGCCCACCCAGGCGTACCCGGCGCGGGTGATCTGGTCGGTGCTCCAGAGGGCGTCCAGGTCGTACCCGGCGGACACGTTCTGCCACTCGGTGATCACCGTGCCGTTGAACCTCGCCTGCTTGGCGGGCCTGCGGACGATGACGCGGGTCTCGTACGGGACGTCCGAGCCGAGGAGCTCGCCGGTGGGGCCGTAGGCGTCGGCCGTGCCGGACAGGTAGAACTCCTGCTCCACGTATCCGGCGGCGGCGAGATCGGCGTTCGTCGCCAGCCACGGGTAGGTGTCCTCGGGGCGCGGCGACGACGGGTCACCGGGCGGGGCGCCGGGGACCGGGCCCTCCACGGACGGGGGCTCCACTGACGGGGGCGCCACGGACGGGGGCTCCGCCGCCCGCGCGTGGCCGGTGGCGGGCCCGTGCACCACCCCGGCGGCCAGGACGGCGGCCAGGAGGAGCCGGGCCCGCGTGGAGGAGATGAGCATCGCCGCGGTCCCTTCGCCGGATCGGTCGGGTCCCCCTCACGATCACCGGCCCCGGCCGGGCTGCCATCGGCGTAATCGCCCGCCGGTCAGAGCGAGCGCAGGAAGCGGGCCGCGACGGGGGCGGCCGCGCCGGCGCCGGTGCCGCCGTCCTCGACGATCACGGCGAAGGCCAGGTCGCCGCGGTAGCCGATGAACCAGGCGTGCGTGGGCGGGTCCTGGCCGGGCTCGGCGGTGCCGAACTCGGCCGTGCCGGTCTTCCCGGCCGTGCCGGACGGGAAGTCGACGCCGGCGGCGGTGCCCTCGCTGACGACGGCCGGCATCAGGCTCCGCAGCGCCTTGTGCACGGCCGGCTCCAGCCGCTTGGGCGCCTCCGGCCTCCGGCCGCCGGCGTCCACGGCCTGGGACGCGAGCGCGGCGTCCACCAGGCGCGGCGAGCGCCAGGTGCCGGAGGCGGCCGCGGCGGCGACGCTCGCCATGTTCAGCGGGCTGGTGAGCACCTCCCCCTGGCCGAACGACGCCGACGCCAGCGCCGTGTCGTCCCTGGTGTCGGGGAACGAGGCCCGCACCGCCGGCAGCCCGGCGATGATCGGCGCGTTGAAGCCGAACTGGCCCGCCACCTGCGCCAGCCGCTTCTGGTCGAGGCGCTGCACGGTCTGGTCGGCCATCGTGGTGTTGCACGAGTGCGCGAACGCCTCGCGGAACGGCACGGTCCCGAACGCCTCGTTCCCGGAGTTCTTGAACGTGCGCCCGCCGATGGTCGTGGTGGCGGGGCAGCCGACCGGGGTCGTCACGCCGAGGCCGCCCGCCACCAGCGCGGCGGCGGTGACGACCTTGAACGTCGAGCCGGGCGGGTAGCGGCCCATCAGCGCGCGGTTGTAGCCGCCGGGCTTGTTGGCCACCGCGAGGATCTCGCCGGTGGACGGCCGGACCGCGACCATCGAGGCGGGCTTGTCCACGTCGCCGAGCGCCTCCCCGGCCGCCTCCTGGACCTTGAGGTCGAGGGTCGTCTTCAGCGGCTGCCCCTCGGCTCCCCCGAACCGCTGGAGCGTCTTCACCGGGTTGCCCTCGGCGTCGACGATCTGCACGGCCATCGCGGGCGTGCCCGCCAGCCGCTTCTCGTACTGCTTCTGCAGCCCGTCGGTGCCCACCGGGTCGCCCTGCCGGTACGGCGCGCCGAGCTTCTTCGCGGCCTCGGCGGAGGCGGCGCCGGTCGGGCCGGCCAGCTGCGCCACCGAGCCGGACGAGGAGCCGCGCAGGTCGGTGCCGTCGGCGGCCTGGACGGCGGCGCGGTCGGGCCAGGACCGGCTGGCGCGCAGCCGCTGCCCCTCGGCGAGGGACGGGTGGAGCAGCCGCGGCGACCACGACACCTTCCACTCGCCGTCGCGCTCCACGAACGGCATCGTCCCGTCGTACGCCCAGGTGCGGTTCCCCGCCAGCGTGTACTCGGCGCGGAACGATCCGCCCGCGCGGCCGTCCTTCGGATCGCCGACCGAGCCGACCGAGAACCGCTGCCGTACGGCCCCGAGGTCGTCGCGCAGCCGGGTGACGCGCTGCTCGAAGTCGGCGGGCGCGCCCGCGGTCAGGGCGCGCATGGCGGCGGTGTCGCCGCGCTGCCAGGCCGCCAGGAATTCCTCACCGGTGTCCCGCGGGCCGTCCCCCGAGCGCAGGAACCAGACGATCCCCGCCGCGGCCAGCACGGCGAACGCCGCGACGGCCACGATGATGGCGTGCGGTCTGCGCATGCCGTCCCCCCTGTCGTGCCGAACTGCCCACAGGACACCACTGTCCCGGCCGCGCGTCCAAGACCGATATCGCGGGCGCAGCGATATCCCGGTGCATATCACCGCAGATGAAGTGGGTTTCTCGCCGTGATCGGGGAAGGGGCCGGAGTGGCCGGGGTCACCCGGCGGCGGGGACGGCGCGGGCCCCGGGGTCGGACGGCGGCCGGCACTTCACGTAAGGTGGTCCCTGGTGTGCCGGGAAGTCTGGTCGGCGATTGTTTGTCCTTTACGTCGACTTTTGGGGGGACCCGGTGGGTTCGGGACTTGGCACGCCCAATCGCAGGAGGGTGCTCTTCGGCCGGGGGTCCTGGCCGGAGGCGAGCCGGATCGCGGCGATCCTGCGGCAGGAGACCATCGGCGGCGCGCTGCTGCTGGCCGGCGCCGTCATCGCGCTGGTGTGGGCCAACTCCCCCTGGTCCGGCTCGTACGACGCGCTCCGCTCGTTCTCCATCGGGCCCGCCGCCTGGCACCTGGACCTCACCCTCGGGACCTGGGCCGCGGACGGCCTGCTGGCGATCTTCTTCTTCGTGGCCGGGCTGGAGCTCAAGCGCGAGTTCGTGGCCGGGGACCTGCGCGACCCGCGGCGGGCGGCGGTGCCGGTCGCGGCCGCGTTCGGCGGCGTCCTCGTCCCCGCGCTGCTCTACCTGCTGGTCACCGCGGGCACGGACGGCGCCGCGAAGGGCTGGGCGATCCCGTCCGCGACCGACATCGCGTTCGCGCTGGCGGTGCTGGCGGTCATCGGCCGCTTCCTGCCCGCCGCGCTCCGCACCTTCCTGCTGACGCTCGCGGTCGCCGACGACCTCATCGCCATCTCGATCATCGCGGTCTTCTACACCGAGGCCCTCAAGGTCACGGCCCTGCTCGCCGCGCTGGTCCCGCTGGCGCTGTTCACCCTGCTGGTGCAGCGCCGGGTGCGGTCCTGGTGGCTGCTGCTGCCGCTGGCGGCCGCGACCTGGGTCCTGGTCCACGAGTCGGGCGTGCACGCCACCGTGGCCGGGGTGCTGCTGGGCTTCGCGGTCCCCGTCGTCCGCAGCCAGAAGGCGGGCGGCCCCGAGGCGGGCCCCGGGCTGGCCGAGCACTTCGAGCACCGCTTCCGCCCGCTGTCGGCCGGGGTCGCGGTCCCGCTGTTCGCGCTGCTCTCGGCGGGCGTCACGTTCGGCGGCCTGGACGGCCTGGGCACGGCCCTGTCCGACCCGATCGCGCTGGGCATCATCGCCGGGCTGGTGCTCGGCAAGCCGCTGGGCATCATGGCCGCCACCTGGCTGGTCGGCCGGTTCGGCCGCGCCCGGCTGGACGGCGGGCTGGCCTGGGTGGACGTCCTGGGACTGTCGATGCTGGCCGGCATCGGGTTCACGGTCTCGCTGCTGATCGGCGAGCTGGCGTTCGGCACCGGCACCCCGGCCGAGGACCATGTCAAGATCGCCGTACTGGCCGGCTCGCTGACCGCGAGCGCGCTGGCCGCGGTGGTGCTGCGGGCGCGCGACCGGGTGTACCGCCGCATCCACGAGGAGGAGACCGCCGACCTCGACCACGACGGCATCCCCGACGTCTACCAGACCGGCGACCGCTGACCCCGGTCCGGCGGGCCGGTCCGGCCGTCCACCGCGTTCAGGCAGCGCGCCGCCTGGTCGCGCAGGGCCTGGTAGAGCTCCGGCGGGCCGCTGACGAGGGTGAAGTCGGCGTCCACCGACGTGATCATCCAGACCAGCGCCCACGGGGTGTCGGCGCCGGTGTGCATCAGGCAGCCGCGGTCGTCGACGGCCTCGACGACGCCCATGCCCGGCCACACGCGGCCGGCCACCGCCTCGGCGGGCTCGTGCAGGGCGACGGTCGCCCGGACCGGCCAGCTCCGCGACGACAGCCGGTACGTCAGGTACGTGGCGATGTCGCCGTCCGGCGGCGGCCGGGGCGTGAACCGCGGCCCGGACGGCGTGCGCGGCCGCAGCCGGTCCACCCGGAACGTCCGCCAGCCGTCCCGGGCCGGGTCCCAGGCGACGAGGTACCAGTACCGGCCGAAGCTGACCAGGCTGTGCGGCTCGACGGAACGGACGCTCTCCGCGCCGTGCAGGTCCGTGTAGTCGAACCGCAGCCGCTCGTGCCGGCGGCAGGCGTCGGCGATCGTCATCAGCGTGTCGGGGCCGACGGCGGGCCCGGACGCGCCGACCCGCACGGTCGCCGCCTGGAACGTGTTCACCCGGTGCCGCAGCCGGGACGGCAGGACCTTCTCCAGCTTGGCCAGCGCGCGCAGCGAGGTCTCCTCGATCCCGGTGACCGCGCCGCCGGCCGCCGACCGCAGCCCCACCGCGACGGCGACCGCCTCGTCGTCGTCGAGCAGCAGCGGCGGCAGCGCGGCGCCCGCGCCCAGCCGGTACCCCGCCGTCCCCTGGACGGCGTGCACCGGGTAGCCCAGCCCGCGCAGGCGCTCCACGTCCCGGCGGACGGTACGGGTCGTGACGCCCAGCCGTCCGGCGAGTTCGGCGCCGGACCGCTCGCGGTGGGTCTGCAGCAGCGACAGCAGTCTGAGCAGCCTGGCGGAGGTCTCCAGCATGGGATAGAGAATGCCAGCGGCTTAGGACCCGGATCGTCCTAAGGGCTTCCTAACGTCCCGCCCATGATCGAAACCGCACAGGGCATCCGCCCGTTCCGCATCGAGATCCCGCAGTCCCGGCTGGACGATCTGCGCGCCCGGCTGGCCGGCACCCGCTGGCCGGACGAGCTGCCCGGCGTCGGCTGGAGCCGCGGCGTCCCCGTGGGCTACCTGAAGGAGCTGGCCGAGTACTGGCGCACCCGCTACGACTGGCGGGCGCACGAGGCGGCGCTCAACGCCCACCCGCAGTTCACCACCGAGATCGACGGGCAGAACGTCCACTTCCTGCACGTGCGCTCGCCCGAACCCGGCGCCGCGCCGCTGATCCTGCTGCACGGCTGGCCCGGCGGGGTGGTGGACTTCCTCGACGTCATCGGCCCGCTGTCGGACCCCCGCGCGCACGGCGGCGACCCGGCCGACGCGTTCCACCTGGTGATCCCGTCGCTGCCGGGCTTCGGCTTCTCCACGCCGCTGGCCGGGCCCGGGATGGGCGCCGCGCGGATGGCCGGGGTCATGGCGGGGCTGATGTCCCGCCTCGGGTACGGCCGGTACGGCGTCCACGGCTACGACACCGGCGCCTGGGTCGGGCCCAAGATCGGCGAGCTGGACCCCGGGCGCGTCACCGGCGTCCACCTGAACGCGCTGATCACGTTCCCGATGGGCGCCGAGGGCGAGACCGAGGGGCTGTCCGAGGTCGAGCAGGCCCGCTGGGACCGGATGCAGGACTTCAACGACGGCTACCTCCAGTGCAACTCCAAGCGTCCGCAGACCGTCGCGTACGGCCTGCACGACTCGCCCGTGGGCCAGCTCGCCTGGATGGTGGAGAAGTTCAAGGAGCTGACGATGCCCGAGGAGGGGCTGCCGGAGGAGAGCATCGACCGCGACCGGATCCTGACCGAGGTGTCGGTGTACTGGCTGACCGGGACCGCCGGGTCCGCCGCGCAGATCTACTACGAGGAGATCTCCGCGGCCGGCTGGGGCGCGGAGTCCGGCGATGAGTCGGCCGAGGAGACCGGCGCGGGGTCCGGCGAGGGCTGGGGCGCGGGCGGGAGCGGGTGGGAGCCGCCGCGCGGGACCGTCCCGACCGGCGTGCTTGTCTCCGCGCACGACGTCACCGTCCGCCGCTGGGCCGAGCGCGACCACGCCATCGTGCACTGGAACGAGGCGGGCGAGGGCGGCCACTTCCTGGCGATGGAGCGGCCGGACCTGCTGGCCGGCGACGTCCGCGCGTTCTTCCGCGGGCTGCGCTGACCGCGGCCGGGAGCGGGGCGGGCGCACCGGGTTAAATTCCCCGGAAACGCCGTGCGCAGAGTACTGATTTCGTCGCGCTCCGATGCCAGGATGTTGCGCGTGGTCAACGACCTCCACGGCCTCGACGGCCCCGCCAGCTCCCGCATCTACGACTTCTCGATCGGCGGCAAGGACAACTACACCCCCGATCGGGACGTCGCCCTGCGAGCGTTCGAATCGCTCCCCGCCGCCCGCCTGCTCCCCCGCGAGAACCGCAAGTTCATGCGCCGGGCGCTGCGGCACCTCCTCGACGAGGGCGTCCGGCAGTTCGTCGACGTCGGCTGCGGCCTGCCCGGCAACGGCAACGTGCACCAGGTCGTGCACGGCGTCGCCCCGGACGCCCCCGTCGTCTACATCGACAACGACCCGGTCGCCGTCGTGCATTACCAGGCGCTGCTGCACTCGGTGCGCGCGGCGACCGCCGTGCGCGCCGACGCCCGCGATCCGCACGGCATCCTGAAACATCCCGAAATCCTCGACCTGATCGACTTCGACCGTCCGGTCGGGGTGCTGATGTGCGCGGTGCTCAGCCACCTGACGGACGAGGAGGACCCCGCCGCGACCGTCCGCGCGTTCCGGGACGCGATGGCGCCCGGCAGCCTGCTGGCGCTGAGCGACCTCACCGACGAGAACCTCACCCCTGAGGAGTCGCGGATCCGGGACGAGCTCGTCGAGCGGTACGGAGTGGTGATCACGCTGCGGCCGCGCGCGTTCGTCGCGAGCTGCTTCGAGGGACTGGAGCTGGCCGAGCCCGGCCTGGTGTACGCGCCGGACTGGCGGCCCGACCGGCCGCACGAGCCCGCCACCGGCTGGCTCCTGGGAGGCGTCGGCCGCAAGCCGTGAACCCGCCGCCCTCTGACCGGGACCGGGACCGGGAAGGTCAGAGGGCGATCGCGGCGGTCGATCCGGTGCGGCGCTTGGTGATGCGCAGCTGCGCCGGGATCCGGGTGCGCAGCTCGGCGACATGGCTGACGATGCCGACCGCGCGGCCCCCGTCGCGCAGCCCGTCCAGGACGTCCATGACCTCGTCGAGGGTCTCCTCGTCCAGGGTGCCGAAGCCCTCGTCGACGAACAGCGTGCCGATCTCGGTGCCGCCGGCCTCGGCGGTGACCACGTCGGCCAGGCCCAGCGCCAGCGCGAGCGAGGTGATGAACGACTCGCCGCCCGACAGCGTGACCGGCTCGCGGCGCACGCCCGTCCAGCCGTCCACGACGCGCAGGCCGAGCCCGCCGCCGCTCTTGGACCGGTCGCCGGCGGCCTTGTCGGTGGTGTGCTCCAGCTCGTAGCGGCCCGCCGACATGCGGTCGAGCCGCTCGTTGGCCGCCGCGACGACCTGCTCCAGCCGGGCCGCCAGCACGTACGCCGACAGCGACATGCCGCGCGCGTTGTCCGTGGACTTGCCGGAGGTCAGGCCCGCGAGCCGCGCGGCGACCCGGTGCCGTTCGGCGGCCGGGCGCCAGTCGCGGACCGCGGCGCCCAGGGCGCTGCGCAGCTCGGCCAGCCGCTCGCAGCGGCGGCGCGCGGCCGCGGCGGCGGAGGCGGCCTCGGCGTGCGCCGCCTCGGCGTCCTCGACGGCGGCGGCCAGCGCGGCCAGGTCGGGCTCCGGCGCGGCCGCCGCGGCGGCCAGCTCCCGGTCCCCGAGCTCGGCGCGGACCGTCGCCTCCTGGTCGTCGAACCAGCGCACCCGGTCGCGCAGCCGCCCCTGCTCCTCGTCGGCCAGCACGGCGGCGGTGACCTCGTCGGGGGTGCGGAAGCCCTCGTTGGTGGCGGCCGCTCTGGCCTCGGCGCGGGCCGCGGCCAGCTCCTCGGCGGCGCGGTCGGCGTCCTGCATGGCCCGGACGGCCTCGCCGAGCGCGTCCGCCTCGGCGGCCAGCCGCCGGACCCGGGCCTCCAGCGACGGGTCGTCGCCGCGCGCCTCGTCCAGCTCGGCCCGCATCCGCTCCTGCTGCCCGGCGAGCTCCTCGTCGCGCGCGCGGGCGGCGGTGAGCCGCCGCACGATCTCGGCGTGCCCGTCGCGGGCCTGGTCCAGCTCGCGCTCGGCCTGGTGCAGCAGCGCCTCCACGCGGTCGGCCTCGGCCGCCGCGGCCTCGGCGGCGGCCAGCGCCTCCCCGGCCGCGTCGAGGTCGGCGGCCAGGTCGGCGGCCGGCGTCTCGCCGACGCTCTCCAGCGCCGCGTCGCGCTGGGCGCGCAGCGACTCGACCCGCGCGGACGCGTCGTCGCGCCGGACCTGCGCCTGCTCGTAGGCCGCCTGGGCGCGCTCCTCGTCCTCCTCGCCGGGGACGAGACCGAGCGCGGTGGCGGGCGCGGGATGGTCCGCCGACCCGCACACCCGGCACGGCTCCCCCGGCGCCAGGTCGGCCGCGAGCGTCGCGGCCATGCCCTCCAGCCGCGCCTGCCGCAGCTCCTGCAGCCGGTCGCGGGCCTCCTGCGCCGCGTCGACCGCCTGCCGCCGCCCGTCCTCGGCCTCGGCCAGCCCGGCGGCCAGCCGGTCGCGGCGCTCCGCGTCGCCGAGGCGGCGCCGGGCGTCCTCGACGGCGGCCTCGGCACCCGGCCGGCCCGCCGCCGCGATGCGCGCGTCCTCGACGGCCGCCCGCCGCTCCTCCACCACGCCGGGCAGCTCGTCCAGCGCCGCGGCGAGCGCGGCCTCCCGCGGCTCCAGCCGGTCGCGCTCCGCGGCCAGCTCGCGCCGCTCGCCGGTGATCTGCTCGAGCCGCCGGGCCGTGTCGCGCCTGGCGTCCAGCGCGGCGATGTCGTCGCGCCGCGAGCGCTCGGCCTTGGCCAGGACGTCCTCGGCCGCGCCGGGCCCGGCGAGGACCGCGACCCGGGACCGGGCGAGGCCCGCGCGGTCCCGCGCGGCCTTCGCGCGGTGCGTGCGGTCGGTCAGGTTGCGGATCAGCGGGACGACGCGGTCGGCGCGGGCCGCCGCGTCCAGCCGCGACGTCAGCTCGGCGCGCTCGCCCGCGCGCTCCTGGAGCCGGCGGCCGGTTCGAGCGTCCCGTCCGGGCGAATAAGCTCGGATCCGTGAATCGTGCGCCCCGCTGGCTGCTTCCCACCGTGCTGACCGCTCTGG
>NZ_JBEZWH010000054.1:0-53602 GCF_040703975.1 Spirillospora sp. NPDC029432 | reverse complement strand
GGGAGCCGCCGGGCCCGGCTTGGGCGCGGGCGGGCGGGGCCCCGGCTTCGGCGGGGCCGGCCTGGCGCCCTGCTGGGCGCCCGGAGACGCCGAACCGGACGGGCCGGGCCCTGGCCGCGGCGCCGACGGGCGCGGGCCGGGGCGCTTGGCGCCGCCCTTGCGCTCCCCCTGCTTCGCGGAGGAGGAATTGGAAAAAGCTTCTGTGAGCCTGCGGACGACCGGCGCCTCGATCGTGGAGGACGCCGAACGTACGAACTCGCCCATCTCGTTGAGCTTGGCCATGACGACCTTGCTCTCTACACCGAACTCCTTGGCGAGTTCGTAAACCCGGACCTTCGCCACTGCACTCCCTACTCGGTCCGGGGGTGCGGCCTCCGGACCGTCGCTAACTTGCCGTACTCATCGCGGCGTGCTCATCGAGCGCTCATAGCAATCTCGACCTGCTTCCGACTAGACGTCGCTTTCCGTTTCGCCATCCTGCTGCCGCGGCGTCGCCGCCGCAAGCCCGTCTCGCAGCACGCTGGTGTCGAGCGGCCCCGCCAGGCGGAAGGCCCGGGGGAACGCCCGACGTCGCTCGGCGAGCTCGAGACATCCCAGGTCGGGGTGCAGATGAGCGCCCCGGCCCGGCAGCCGCCCCGCGTGGTCGGGGACGATGACGCCCTCGACCGCCACCAGGCGCAGCAAGTCGGTCTTGGCCGTACGGACCCTGCAGCCCACGCAAGTGCGCAGCGGGACCGACCGGCCACGTGAGGGAAGTCTACCGCGCCGAGCGTTCGGCGCTACCTGTCGCATGCTCTCCTCACGTAGTTGATCCATATTCGCTCGGTACGGGCGGCTATGGAGCGGTGCCTCCCGGGGTCGGGGCGGCCCCGCCGTCCTCGGCGGCCGGCTCGGCGGCCGGCGCCGGGGCCTGCGCGGGGGCGGCCGGCTGCTCGGTGTCGGACCGGATGTCGATCCGCCAGCCGGTGAGCCGCGCGGCCAGCCGGGCGTTCTGCCCCTCCTTGCCGATCGCCAGCGACAGCTGGTAGTCGGGCACGATCACCCGCGCCACCCGCGCCTCGGCGTCGACGACCTCGACCGCCGAGACCCGCGCCGGCGACAGCGCGTTGCCCACGAACTCGGCCGGGTCCTCCGACCAGTCCACGATGTCGATCTTCTCGCCGTGCAGCTCGTGCATCACGTTGCGGACGCGGCTGCCCAGCGGGCCGATGCAGGCGCCCTTGGCGTTCACGCCCGGCTTGCGGGACCGTACCGCGATCTTGGTGCGGTGGCCGGCCTCGCGGGCGATCGCGGCGATCTCCACCGTTCCGTCGGCGATCTCCGGGACCTCCAGCGCGAACAGCTTGCGCACCAGGTTGGGGTGCGTCCGCGACAGCTGCACCGAGGGACCGCGGTGGCCCTTGCGCACCTGCACGACGTACGCCCGCAGCCGCTCGCCGTGGTCGTAGGACTCGCCGGGCACCTGCTCCTGCGGGGGCAGCACCGCCTCGATCTTGCCGAGGTCGACCAGCACGTTCCGCGGGTCCTTGCCCTGCTGGATGATGCCGGACACGATGTCGCCCTCGCGGCCGGCGTACTCGCCGAACGTGAGCTCGTCCTCGGCGTCCCGCAGCCGCTGCAGGATCACCTGCTTGGCCGTGGTCGCCGCGATACGTCCGAAACCCGTGGGGGTGTCGTCGTATTCCCGGACGGCCTCGCCCTCCTCGTCGGTCTCGGTCGCCCAGACGGTCACGTGCCCGGTCTTGCGGTCCAGCTCGACGCGCGCGCGGGCCGCCGCGCCCTCCGTGCGGTTGTACGCGATCAGCAGGGCGTCTTCGATGGCCTTGACGGCCACCTCGAGCGAGATGTCCTTCTCGCTCTCCAGGCTCCGCAAGGCGGTCATGTCGATGTCCACGAGTCTCCCCCTCTAGTCCGGCTCAGCCGGAGATCGCGATTCCGCGGCCTCACCGGCGGGCTCGCCGGGATCGCCGTCCCGGCGGAACTCCACCTGCACCCGGCCCCGGCCGAGCTCGCCGAGGCCGAACCGGCGCCTGGTCGTCCTCCGCGGCGCCCCCTTGGGCGCCTTGCCGCCCTTGCCCCCCTTGGGGCCCTTGGCGGGGGCGGCGACGTCGATGACGACCGCCTCGTCGTCCGCGGACACCACGCGGCCCTCGATCTGGCCTCCCTCGACCAGCGGGGCGACGACCAGCCGGCCCGCGGCGCGGCGCCAGTGCCGGGGCTCGGTGAGGGGGCGGTCGACGCCGGGCGAGGTCACCTCCAGCACGTACGGCCCCGCGCCCATGACGTCGGAGCCGTCGAGGAGGCCGGAGGCGGTCTGGCTGAGCAGCGCGACGTCGTCGAGGCTCACCCCGCCGTCGGCGTCCACCACGATCTTCACCAGCCGGCGCCGCCCCGCGGGCCGCACGTCGACCTCTTCCAGGTCGAAGCCCGCCTCGGCGACCGCCGGCGCGAGCAGCCGGGTCAGCGCGGCCACCGCCTCCGTGCGGGCGCTCGGGGCCGGGCCGTCGTCGCGGCCCCGGTGAGCGCGTCCACCGCCGGACTCGACGCTCATGGGACCTCCTCTGAGTTTGTGCGGATACCGCCGTGTGTCCGTTGCCCTTCAAGACTATCGACAGCCGGGCACCCCAGCGGCCTTTCGGACGGCTCACCGGCGCGCCGGGTATGGAATGCTTGAGCTGGCCTGATGGGCGGTTCGATCGCGGCGGGCCGGGATCACCACGCCACTCGGTGAGGAGACGCGCTTGCCTGAAGGGGTGCCGGCGACGGCCCTGCCACGGCGCGCGCTCCTGGGCGCCGGGGCGGCCCTGGGCCTGCCGCTCGTGGGCGGCTGCGGCGGCGCAGGCCGGGACGCCGGGACCGCGGCGGCGCGGGCCGAGCTGACCGTCCTCGTCGGCGCGATCGCGGCCGAGCAGGACCTGATCGCCCTGTACGAGGCCGTCCGCGGCGCCCACGCGCCCCTGGCCGCCCGGATCGATCCGGCGCTGGCCCACCACCGCGAGCATCTGGCCGTGCTGAAGCGGCACTACCGGCCGGGGTCGGGAGACCGGGCGGACGAGGCCGCGATCCCGGCGCCGCGCGCGCAGCGGGCGCCGGCCGGCCGGGCGCGGGCCCTGGCGGCGCTCCGGCAGGCGGAGGAGAGGGCCGCGGCCGCGCGGGCGGCCGAGGCGGGCAAGGTCGAGCCGGGCCTCGCGCAGCTCCTCGCCAGCATCGGCGCCTGTGAGGCCGGCCACGCCGCGGCCCTGGAGGGAGCATGACCACCGTCGACGCCTTGCAGCGGGCCCTGCGGTCCGAGCACGCGGCCGTGTACGGGTACGGCGTCGTGGGTGCGCGCCTGCGCGGCGCCCTCCGCCAGGACGCCCGGACGGCGTGGAACCTGCATCGCGCCCGCCGGGACGACCTGGCCGCCCGGATCACGGCCATGGGCGCGAAGCCGGACGCGGCCGCCCCCGCCTACAAGCTTCCCCGGCCGGTCGGCTCGGCGCGTTCCGCGGCCCAGGTCGCCGCCGCGCTGGAGGACGACGCCGTCACCGCGTACGCGGGCCTGGCGGGCGCGGGCGACGCCGCGCTGCGCGGGTTCGCGGCGCGGGCCATGCAGGAGGCCGTGGAACGGGCCGTGCGCTGGCGGGCCCGGTCCGGCCCGCCGCAGGCCGCCGGTCCCGCCTCCGCCTTCCCGGGCCTGCCCGGCACGGCCCTGACGCCGCGGCCGCGTCCCGGCGAGTGAGCCGCCGCTAGGCCGCCGCCCACCGGTCGATGTGGGCCATGAGCCCGTCCAGGCCGTCGATGGTCGCGTCCGGCCGCACCGAGTCGTACGCCGGGACGGTGCTGTTCGGGACGAGCACGCCGCGGAGGCCGGCCGCCTTGGCGCCGTGGATGTCGTCGTACGGCCGGTCGCCGACGAACACGCAGCCGGCCGGGTCGTCGGCGCCGACGGCGTCCATGGCCGCGCGGAACGCCTCGGCGTGCGGCTTGGTCCAGGGGATCTCGCTGGAGTAGACGGCGCCGTCCAGCAGCTCCAGGACGCCGTCCCGGGCGAAGATCCGTTCGTGCCACTCGCGCGACCACATCGTGTTGGACAGCACGCCGACCTTGATCCCGCGCTCGCGCAGCCCGGCGAGCAGGGCGGGCGCGGCCGGGTCGATGATCGTGTGCGGTGTCCAGACCTCGAACTGGGTGGCCAGCAGCGCCTCGGTGGGCTCGACCCCGGCCAGTGCGAAGAGGTCGTCGAGGGTGGCGCTGCGGTGCTCGTCCCGGCCCCGCCGCCACAGCTCCAGCTCGGCGTCGAGCAGGGCCTTGGCCACCGCCTCCACCTCGTCGGGCTCGTGGTGGGCGGCGCAGATCCGCCGCCACATCTCGCCCAGTTCGATGTCGTGCCACGGGGTGAGCGTGCCGCCCCAGTCGAAGATCACCGCAGATACCGCCATGCCGGGATCGTAACCATTCCGACACACACGTCGATCATGATTTCGGTGCGGCCCGGAGGCGCGACCGGGTCCCGTCCGTCCACGCACGAGCGAACACGAGCGGATCACGAGCGAAACGGTGAGGGAAATGTCGCGCATCCGGAGACACCTCGCGGCCGCCGCGGCCGCCGGCACGGCGCTGGCCGCGATCCTCGGGACCGGCGCCGGGGCGGCCGCCGCGCCCGTACCCGACGGCCCCGGGAAGGGCTGGGTGCCCGCCTACATCGGCGGCCCGCACACGCCGCGCCCGCTGCCGGGCGAGCCGGTGCCCGCCAACCCGCACCAGGGGCCGGTCGGGCTGTCGTCGATGCACGCCGACAGCTACGCCTCCGACACCTACCCCTTCCACGGGCCCCTCGGGAAGCGGCCGGAGGCCCGGTCCGAGGCGAAGGCGGGCGGGCTGCCGGGGCTGTGCTCGACGGTGACGTTCGCCAGGAAGAGCGGGCTGATCGTGGCGCAGTGCACGCGGGGGGCGACGTTCACGCTGCGGCTGATCGATCCGGGGACGCTGCGGGACCTCGCGACGTACGAGCTGCCGCAGCGCTCGTCCACGGTGACGGCCGCGGTGACCCTCGACTTCGACAAGATCCTCACCGACACCTCCGGCGGCGCGTACTACTACCTCGACCCGCAGGACCGGGCCGTGCTCGCCGACTCGGCGTTCCACCTGCGGCGGTTCGCCCACGAGAAGGGCCCGGACGGGGCGTGGCGCTTCACCGTCACCGACGACTGGGACCTGAGCGGGCACCTGCCGCACGACTGCGCGACCTGGACGAACCCGTGGCCCAAGGGCGAGTGCGACCCGATCACGGCGGTCGGGCCGGACTGGGGCGGGCTGATCTGGTGGATCACGCGGAACGGCCGGATCGGCACCGTGGACCCGGAGAACGGCGCCGTACGCAAGATCAGGCTCCAGGGCGAGGGCATCCAGAACTCGTTCGCCGCCGGGCCGGACGGTGTCTCGATCGTCTCCGACCACGCGCTCTACAAGCTGCGCGCGGGCGCGGACGGGACCCCGGAGATCCGCTGGCGGAAGGCGTACGACCGGGGCAGCGGCCGCAAGCCGGGCCAGATCGACCAGGGCTCGGGCACCACGCCCACGCTGCTCGGCACGGACTACGTGGCGATCACCGACAACGCCGACGACCGCATGAACGTGCTGGTGCACCGGCGGGACGACGGGAGCCTGGTCTGCAAGGTGCCGGTGTTCGGCAGCGGGGCGAGCGCCACGGACAACTCGCTGGTCGGGTACGGGAACAGCCTCTTCGTCGAGAACAACTACGGCTACCGCAACTTCTTCGAGCTGAAGCCGGGCGGCTCGTCGGTCGGCGGGGTGAGCCGGGTCGACATCGACGCGGACGGGCAGGGCTGCCGCACGGTCTGGGAGAGCGAGGAGCGCTCGCCGTCCACCGTTCCGAAGGTCTCGGTGACGGCGGGCCTGCTGTACCTGTACACCAAGGAGCCCAGGAAGGACCTGGTCGACGCCTGGTACCTGACGGCGGTGGACGTCCACACCGGCAGGACCGTCTACAAGGTCCTGACGGGCACCGGCAAGTGGTTCGACAACAACTGGGCGCCGGTCACGCTCGGCCCGGACGGGACGGCGTACGTCGGCGTCGTGGGCGGTCTGGCGGCGGTGCGCGACCGTTCCTGAGCGGGTGTCCCGAACGGGCCGCGTGACGACCGCCACATCACGATTTTCGTTATCCGCATGGGGGAATGCCGGTACGAAATGAGGGGTTGCGCCGAGCGGGGCTAGCTTGCGAGGTGACCGGGACATGAGCGATCAGGTCGCGGCTTCTACGCGCCCCGCCTCACCTGCCTCGCCTTCCTTGCCTTCTTCAGCGGCCCCGCCCGCCCCGCGGCGCCGTCCCGGCGCGAGGGCGCTGGTCCAGTGGGGCCTCGGGATCTCGGCGATCGTGCTGCTGGTCGCGTTCCGGGACCGGCTGCCCGACTTCGGTGCCATGTGGGACGCGGCGGCGCGGGCGCATCCGGCGTGGATCCTGCTGGTCGTGATGGCCTCGGCGATCTCGATGGGCGCGTTCGCCCGGCTCCAGCGGCGGCTGCTGCGGATCGGCGGGGTCCGGCTCACGCTGCGCCGGGCGATCGCGGTGACGTACGCCGGGAACGCCCTGTCCACCACGCTTCCGGCCGGCCCCGCGGTGAGCGTGGTCTACACGTTCCGGCAGTTCCGGCACAGCGGGGCCACCGCGCAGCTGGCCACGGCGGTGATCCTGGCGGGCGGCGTGATCACCACGGCCGCGTACTCGGCCATCGCGCTGCTGGCCCTGCTCGCGGCGCCGCAGGCCCGGGAGGCGGCGCTGGCGGCGCTGCTCGCCCCGGCCGTCCTGGCGGCGGCCGCGGCGCTGATCCTGGTCCGGCGCGGCCCGCGCGCCCGGCTGGCCGCGGCGGCGGGCCGGGCGCTGCGGGCGCTGCTCGCCCGGCCGCGGATCGCGCCCCACGTGGAGGGCCTGCGGGACGGCCGCCGGGTGCTGCGCCCGGCCCGCCGCGACTGGGCCGCGCTGGCGGCGCTGGCCCTGGTCAACTGGGTGTTCGACATCCTCGCGCTCTTCGCGGCGGCGCAGGCGGTCGGGATCGACATCGCCCCGCACGTGGTGGCGCTGGCCTACTTCGCGGCGCAGGCGGCGGGCAGCGTGCTGCCGCTGCTGCCGGGCGGGCTCGGCGCGATCGAGAGCAGCATGGCCGCCGCGCTGGTCGCGCTCGGCGCGACGCTGGCCCCGGCGGGCGCGGCCGTCGGCCTCTACCGGCTGGTCTCGTACGTCGCCGTGGTCGCGGTCGGCTGGCTGGCCTGGCTCGGGCTGCACGAGGGCGCCCGGCTCTCCGCCCGTACGAGGGCCCGCGTCCGGGCGCGCCTCACGGTGGCCGGGCGGGCGGTGCTCGCCGGCCTGTCGGCGGCCGCCATGGCGATGTCCCCGTACGCGGCGGCGCAGAACCTGCGGCCGCCCGGCACCCGCCGCCCATAGAGGGCTCCACGCGAATCTCCGCCGAACCCTCCCCGGAACCGCCCGAACGGGAATCTTCCGGGCCCGCGCCGGTTGTACGAGGGGCGACTGCAACGCACGGCTACAGGAGGGTTCGGGTTTCATGGCCGACGGAGCGACCGCAGCCAGGGCGTCCGTACCGGGCTCCGCGCCCAGTCCCGCCGGCGCGGTTCCGGCTCCAAAGCGGTCTTCCGCGCCCGCGGCGCCCGCACCGGTCGCCGACATCGACACCGCCCGCTTCCGCTCGGTGCTCGGCCGGTTCGCGACCGGGGTGGTCGCGATCACGGCCGTCGATCCGGCGTCGGGGCGGCCGACCGGGCTGGCCGCCAACTCGTTCACCTCGGTCTCGCTGGACCCTCCGCTGGTGGCGTTCTGCGTGGCGCACACCAGCTCGACGTGGCCGCGGCTGCGCGCCGCCGGCCGGCTGTGCGTCAACATCCTCGGCGAGTCGCAGGCGGACGTCTGCGAGCGGCTGGCGGCGAAGGGCGGCGACAAGTTCGCCGGCATCGGCTGGACGGAGTCGCCCGCGGGCGCGCCGGTGATCGACGGCGGGCTGGCCTGGATCGAGTGCGAGGTCGAGGCCGAGCACCCCGCCGGCGACCATGTGATCGTCGTGGCCCGCGTCCGGCACCTCGCCCGTGCCCGGGACGGCGAGCCGCTGCTGTTCTACAAGGGCGAGTACGGCCGCCTCGACGCCTAACCCGCCCCGCAGTCCCTGCGTGGACCCTAGGTAGAGGTGACGGGCGCGTCCTCGGGCGCGCGCAGCCGCGCCAGGACCTGGACCGGGTCCGCCAGGACCTCGGCGAACGCGAACTCCGCCGCTCCCACGAGCGTCGTGTCGTCCCCGAGCGCGGCCGTGCGCAGGCGGACCTTCTCCCGGGGCGCCGCCAGCGCGCCCGTCGCCAGCACGCTGCGCACCTGCGCCGCCGACCCCAGGTAGACGTCGCGGAGCGTGCCGCCGAACACGACCAGGCCCGGGTTGAAGATGTTGACCAGGTTGGCCACGCCCCAGCCCAGCCAGGTGCCGACCCGGTGCAGCGCGTCGCGCGCCACGATGTCGCCCCGGTCGGCGGCGTCGACCACCGCGCGGACGGCGTCGCGGCCGGCCGTCCCGGGGACCTCCTCGCGGCCTGCGTGCGCCAGCAGGGTCCGCTCCCCCACCTCCGCCTCCAGGCAGCCGCGCGACCCGCAGGCGCAGCCCCGGCCGCCCGGGTTGACCACCATGTGGCCGATCTCCCCGCCGAACCCCTCCTCGCCGCCCAGCAGCCGGCCGCCGACGATGATGCCGCCGCCGACCCCGACGTCGCCGTGCAGGTAGATGAGGTTGTCGCAGCCGACGCCCGAACCGCGCTCATGCTCGGCCAGCGCGCCGAGGTTGGCGTCGTTGCACACCGACACCGGGATGCCGAGGCCGAGTCGGCGCGACAGCGCCTCGCCGAGCGCCAGGTCGCCGATGTCAAGGTTCGGGCCGAACATGATCTGGTCGTCGGCGCGGCGGACCGTGCCGGGGAACGCCAGCGCCGCGCCGACGCACACCGAGTCCCGCCCGGCCTTGCGCACCAGCGAGCGCGCCGCCGCCGCCAGCGCGCCGACCAGCTCCGCCGGGTCGGACGGGCCGGACGGGCCGCGCTCGCGGGCCGCCTCGCGCCGGTCGAGGATCTCGCCGCCGAGCCCGACGCGCGCGACCCCGAGCCGGTCGACGCCGACGTCGAACGCCAGCACGTACACCCGGGTCGACTCGGGCCGCACCACCAGCGACGGCCGGCCGGCCCGGCGGCCGGGGCTGCGCGGCAGCTCCTCGCGCACCAGCCCGGCGGCGGTCAGGTCGGCGGTCAGCGCCATGATCGTGCTGCGGTTGAGGCCGAGCGCCCCGGCCAGCGTCGCGCGCGAGGCGGGGCCGCGCAGGTGCACGAAGCGCAGCAGGGTGCCGAGGTTGTGGCGCCGGATCTCCTCTTGTGACGGGCCCGCCCTCATCATGCGGGCGGTCCCGCCGCCGGGGCGTCCGCCTCGCGGACCAGGCCGAGGTCGCCGCTGCGGCCCGAGGTGATCAGCTCGACGACCTGCGCGTGGGTGACGTCGGCGGTCCTGACCTGGGCGACCATCCGGCCGAGGTAGAGCGCGGCGATCCGGTCCGACACCGCGAACACGTCGTTCATGTTGTGCGAGATCAGCACCACGGCCAGCCCCTTGTCGGCCAGCCGCCGGACCAGTTCCAGCACCTGCTGGGTCTGGGCGACGCCGAGCGCGGCGGCGGGCTCGTCCAGCACGACCAGCCTGCTGTCCCACAGCACGGCGCGGGCGATCGCGACGGTCTGCCGCTGGCCGCCCGACAGCGCCGAGACGCGCTGCCGCACCGAACGCATCGTGCGGACCGACAGCGACGCCAGCGTGGTGACCGCCAGCTCCTCCATCGCGGACTCGTCCAGGACGGGCCCGCGGCGCCGCTCGCGGCCGAGGAACATGTTCTGGACGATGTCGAGGTTCTCGCACAGCGCGAGGTCCTGGTGCACGACCTCGATGCCGAGGTCGGCCGCCTCGCGCGGGCTGCCGACGCGGACCGGGCGGCCGTTCCACAGGTAGCTGCCCGAGTCGAACGGGTGGATGCCGCCGATGCACTTCACCAGCGTCGTCTTGCCCGCGCCGTTGTCGCCGACGAGCGCGGTGACCTCGCCCGGGTAGGCGGTGAACGAGACGTCCTGCAGGACCTTGACGGGACCGAAGCTCTTGTCGATGCCGCGAAGGTCGAGAACGGGTGTCACTGACATGCCGTGCCCGTCCAGATCATCCAGGGGCTCCCACCGTGCCGCACCGTCATCGGGCGAAAGACGGTCACGCCTGGCGAGCGTAGCAGCAGCGTCCCGTGCCCGGAAGGCGGTCCCGCGCCCCTCGAACGGGGACGGGAGGCCGGTGGCCAGCGCCTCCGGCTCCCCCGTCCCCGCGCCCGGGTTCATCGGCCCGTCGACGCCCTGCGGCGCCGCGCCAGCGCGTCGATGCTGGCGGCGAGCAGCAGCACGGCGCCGGTGATGAGGAAGTTGACGTACGCCTTGGCGCCCAGCAGGCCCAGCCCGTTCTCGATGCTGGCCACCACCAGGCCGCCGAGCACCGCGTCGCGGGCCCGGCCGCGCCCGCCGAACAGGCTCGTGCCGCCGATGACGGCGGCGCCGACCGCGAACAGCAGCGTGTTGCCGGCGCCCGCGTCGGGGGTGACCGAGTTGAGGCGGGACGCGGCGAAGATGCCCGCGATCGCGGCCAGCCCGGAGCAGATCATGAAGACCGACATCCGCAACCGGGTGACGTTGATCCCGGCCCGCCGGGCGGCCTCGGCGTTGCCGCCGATGGCGTACAGGTGCCGCCCGTAGGCGGTGCGGCCGAGCACGAACGTCGCCACGATCAGCAGCAGCGCCACCAGCGGGACGCCCCACGGCACCCCGGCCAGCGTGATCGCCGGGCTCGGCGCGCGGTCCAGGCTGAGCACGTACGTGCCGAACAGCAGCGCGACCGCGACCACCGCGACCTGCGCGACCACCAGCTGGACCGGCTTGGACGCCAGCCCGCGCTCGTGCTGGCGGCGCCACCGCCACAGCTGGATCACCGCGTATCCGGCGGCGGTCACCGCGGCCAGCGCCCAGCCGAGCCAGACCGGCATGTTCTTGTTGGCCAGCGCGACGATCACCTCGTCGTGCACCGGCACGGTGCCGCCCTGGCCGATCAGCCGCAGCGTGATCCCCTGGAGGCCGAGGAACAGCGCGAGCGTGACCACGAACGACGGGATCCGCACCACCGCGACCAGCCAGCCGATCGCGGTGCCGATCACGATGCCGGCCGCGACCGCCGACAGCACCGCCACGTACCAGGGCTGGCCCGCGTCGACCATCAGCTTGGCCATCACGCCGCCGCAGACCCCGCTGGCCACGCCGGCCGACAGGTCGATCTCGCCGAGCAGCAGCACGAACACCAGGCCCATGGCCAGGATCGTCACCGGCATCGCCTGGGTGAACAGGTTGGCGATGTTGCGCTCGCTGAGGAACGTCTCGGGGCGCAGCGCGGTGAAGAGGACGACCAGCCCGGCCAGGCCGAGGATGGCCGGCAGCGCGCCGAGGTCGCCCGACCGCACGCGGCCCCAGTAGTCGCCGAGCGCCGACCGCACGTCCCGCGGGCGCCGGTCGGCGGCGAAGTCGGAGTCCGCCAGCTTCATGGCGGCACCCTTGTCGATGGACATCGAAGCCCCTTCAGATGTTCTCTGCGGCGGTCGCCGGCGCGAGGCCGAGATCGCCGGAACGGCCGGCGGTGATGAGCTCCACGACCTGCCCGGTGGTGACGTCGGCGCGCTTCACGTCCGCGGCCACCCGGCCGAGGTAGAGCGCGGTGACGCGGTCGGCCACCTCGAACACGTCGTTCATGTTGTGCGAGATCAGCACCACGGCGTGGCCGGTGTCGGCGAGCCGCCGGACCAGGTCGAGGACCTGGCGGGTCTGGGCGACGCCGAGCGCGGCGGTGGGCTCGTCCAGGATCACGACCTTGGACTCCCAGAGCGCGGCCTTGGCGATCGCGACGGTCTGCCGCTGCCCGCCCGACAGGCTCGCGACCTGCTGGCGCACCGACTTGACGGTGCGGACCGACAGCCGGGCGAGGGTCTCGCGGGCCGCCTGCTCCATCGAGTCCTCGTCGAGCACGATGCCGCGGCGGCGCTCGCGGCCGAGGAACATGTTCTGCACGATGTCCAGATTGTCGGCCAGCGCGAGATCCTGGTAGACCACCTCGATGCCGAGCGCCGCGGCGTCCCGCGGTCCGCCGATCTCCACCTGCCGGCCGTCGAACTCGATCGTCCCGGAATCGATCGGGTGGATCCCGGCGATGCACTTGATGAGGGTGGACTTGCCCGCGCCGTTGTCGCCGACGAGGGCCATCACCTCGCCGGCCCGCACGGCGAAGTCCACGTCGTGCAGGACGTGGACGGCGCCGAAGCTCTTGTTGAGCCCGGTCAGGCGGAGGACGGGGTCACCGTTTTCTGCCACGTGCTTCCTTCCAGGGGGACGTGCCCGCGGCGGGTCCCGGCCGCGCCCGCGCCGGCGGCGCGGGCGCGGCACAGCGGCGGGACCCGCCGCGAGGGGTCACTGAATGCCGGCGTCGGCGCACTTGTCCGCGTACGGCCCGGCGCAGAGCTCTTCCTTCTTCACGAACCCGTCGTCCACGACCTGCTTGATGTTGCTCTTGTCCACCCCGATCGGGGTCAGCAGCACCGAGGGCACCTTGCGCTTGCCCTGCGGGTCGTCGACGGTCCCGTTGGTCTCGGCCTTCTGCCCCTTGAGGACGGCGAGGGCGAGCTTGGCGGCCGCGTCGGCCTCCTGCTTGACCGGCTTGTACACGGTCATGCACTGGGTGCCGTCGAGGATGTTCTGCAGGCCCTGGACGGTGGCGTCCTGCCCGGTGACCGGCACCTTCCCGCCCTGGTTGTTCTTCTTCAGGATCGAGATGGCGGAGTTGCCGACGCCGTCGTTGGCGGCCAGCACGCCGTCGATCTTCCCGTTCTGCTGGGTCCACATCTGCTCGAAGATGGTGGCGGCCCGCTGGTTGTCCCACTCGGGCACGGCCTGCTCGGCGACCTTCTTGTACTTGGTCACCTTGTCGAGGACGCTGTGCGCGCCCTGCGCGAACAGGGTGGCGTTGTTGTCGGTGGGGGCGCCGTTCAGGTACGCGATGTTGGCGTTCTTGTCGCCCAGGCACTTCTGCAGGCCCTTGCCGAGCTCCTCGCCGACCTTCACGTTGTCGAACGAGACGTAGTAGTCGGAGACGCCGCCGAGGGTGAGCCGGTCGTAGTCGATCGTCTTGACGCCCTGCTGCTGCGCCTTGCGCTGCACGGCGGCGGCCGAGTTGGAGTCGATCCCGTCCACGACCAGGACGGTGACGCCGCTGGTGAGCATCTGGTCGGCGATGGTCTGGAAGCGCTGGGTCGAGCCCTCGGCGTTCTGGATGTCGTACTTGACGCCGGCGGCCTTGAACGCCTGCTCCAGGTACGGCCGGTCGAAGCTCTCGTAGCGGACCGAGGACTTGGTGTCGGGCAGGATCACGCCGATCTTGCCCTGCTCGTTCTCGCCGCCGCCCTCCTCGCCGTCCCCGCAGGCCGCGAGCGTGAGCACCGCGGCCGCCGACACGGCGGTGAGGCTGAGGATCCCCTTGCGCATGGGCCCGGGTCCTTTCTGGGGGGTGGGAATCCGCCGGTGACGGTGGTCACACGGGCGAATGTTGTGCCTCGCAACTTATGTCCCGGTCGCCCGATTAGTCGACCCCCAATTTGTTGTCCGCCGTAACAATCAAATAACACGCGATCGACGTGCGGATACGTGATCTTGAACGCGCGGGCGCGCGGGCACGGCGGAACGGGCGCGAATGTTCGGCGCCTCAACATTTCCGATCAAGGGCGGCCGGCCCGCTCCGGTCCCGCCCCTGGCCCGGCCCGGTCGGCGGGCAGGCGGGGATCAGCGGGCCGCGAGCACCTGGGCGACCCTGGCGGCGACCGCGGCCACGTCGGCGGCGGGCGCGATGCGCTCCGACCACGACCAGCGGTACCACCAGCCGTCGGCGGCCTCCTCGGCCAGCACGTTCTCCGCGAGCGCGGCCGCGTCGGGATTCACCACCTGCAGGAACGGCGCCTGGCCGCGCGGGTGGGACAGCCGCACCGTGAAACCCAGCGGCACCAGCTCGTCGCCGAGCTCCTCCAGCAGGCGGATGCGCGTCCGCGCCGACGCGGCGGCCGTGCCCGTCTCCCCTGGCGTCATCGTCGCTCCATCGGACATCGTCTGGCCGGGCGGCCCGGCGCGGATTCAGCCTCCTCCCTCCCCGTCCCGTCCGCAAGCACTTCGGGCAGGTCAGAGCCGTCGCGCGCGCAAAACCTCGGGGCGAGGCGGGCGGACCCGTGAATGCCGAACCGCGATCCGGGATATCTTGCGCGTACCAGACGGTCGTCCAGATGGGGGCTTTTGCATGACGGCGCACGCGGGACCGAGCCCGGAGACACCCCGGGATCTGACCCGGCCCGACCTGCCGCTCCCCGAGGCGCCCGGCACCGCCCCGGCGCCCCCGCCGCTGCCCCGCCCGCCCGAGCCGCCGGCGTCCGGGCCCGCGCCCGCCGCGCCGCCCGCGAGCGCCGGCGGGGGCCGGAACTGGCACCGGTTCCACTACCCGATCGGGATCTTCCTCGTCGCGTACGGCGCGACCGGGTTCGCCACCGCGCTGATCGGCTGGAACGACCGGCGCGAGGAGCTGGCCGGGTACATCGGCGCGGGCATGGCCACCCCCGTCCTGGCCGCGGTCAAGATGGTCGAGCTGGCGCTGGTCGCGCTCGCGCTCGCCGGCGTCGTGCGCCGCCGCGACATCTGGTTCCTGCCCGCGCTGACCGGCTGGCTCGCGGGGTTCGCCGTCTTCGCCGTCCTGGACGTCGTCAAGGGCAAGTGGGGCGGCCTGCTGGAGCACGCCGTCTACCTGGCGGCCTTCGCGCTGCTGCTGTTCGTCTCGTACGGGCTGAGCGTGAAGGCGCGGGTGGGCCGGGCGGCCAAGGCGCAGCCGCGGCCCGAGGCGGCGCAGGCGGCGCAGGCGGCTCAGTCCGTCCCCGCCGGTGACGCCCCGGCTCCCGCCGCCCCGCCGGCGGCGGCTCCCGTCCCGGCCCCCGGCTCCGCGCCCGTTCCCGGCAGGCCGCTGACCCGTACGCAGGAGTTCGCCCTCGCCACGCTCAACCGCTGGCAGGAGGCGGCCAAGTCCGCCACCGGCGGCAACGCGCTGCCGTGGCAGCACAACCAGCGCCCGGCTCCCGCTCCCGCTTCCACTCCTGCTCCTTCCTCCGCGCCCGCTCCCGCCCCGGCTCCCTCGCCCGCACCGGCCCCCGCGGCTCCATCGGCGGCCGGGACCGAGGTGACGCGGGCCGAGGGCCTGCCCCTGCCCAAGCCGCCCGCGCCGACGCCGCCGCCCGAGGCCGCCGAGCCTCCCGCCGCTCCGGACGCTCCGGACGCCGACGACGACACGGTCTCCGAGGACGACTCCGAGACCGTCGCCGACACCGGGTCCCGGCAGGACTCCGAGGCGACCCAGGCGTTCGAGCCGCCGAAGCCGCGCGCCTCCGGGGACGTGCCCGCGAACGCCACCCGGCCGATGGAGCTGCCGGACGAGCCGGAGAAGTAGCGCGGTAGGCCGCCGGCGCACCCCGGCACGTTCACCGCCGCCGGCCTTCACGAACGGCGCCGCGTCAAGGGGGACGCCGCCCGACCGGCCGGAACGTTCTCGTCAACAGTTGCCGTTGGTGAACGATTCGGCCGCTGCCAGCTTTGTGGCACATGAGAGCCCGAAAACTCGCGTGGTCGGTGGTGATGGCCACGTCGCTGGCGGCTCCGGCGGCGTTCGCGGCCTCCGCCGCGGCGCAGCCCGCCGCACCGGTCAAGGCCCCGGCCTGTGACCCGACGGGGACGAAGCCGGAGTACCGCGGCAAGGTCCCCTCTCCCGAGCAGGTCCTCGGCATCGAGCTCGGCGAGCGGCAGGTCACCGCCGCCGAGTCCGACCGCTACCTGGAGACGGTCGCCGCCAGGAGCGAGCGCGTCGTCTCCGGGACGCTGGCCAAGAGCGCGCAGGGACGCCCCCTCAAGTACGCCATCGTCGGCGAGCCCGACCTGCTGTCGCGGGCCGGCCTGGCGAAGGTGCGCTCCGACGCGGCCCGGCTGCGCGACCCGCGCACCCCCGACGCCCTCGCCAAGAGGATCGCCGAGCGCGGCGTGCCGATCCTGTGGGTGAGCGGCAACGTGCACGGCGACGAGCCCAGCGGCACCGACGCCGCACTCCAAGTGCTGCGCGACCTCGGCGACCGCACCGACTGCGCCGCGGCGAACGTCCTGGAGAACGCGCTCGTCATCGTGCTGCCGACGCAGAACCCGGACGGCCGCGAGGCGAACACCCGGCAGAACGCGTACGGGTTCGACATGAACCGGGACTGGTTCGCGCGCACCCAGCCCGAGACCGACGGCAAGCTGGCGATGCTCAACCAGTACCCGCCGCAGCTCTACATCGACGCGCACGAGATGGGCGGCGACTCCTACTTCTTCCCGCCGAACGCCGACCCGATCTACCACGAGACGCCCGAGGAGGCGATCGGGTGGATCAACGACATGTACGGCGCGGCGATGGCCGCCGAGTTCGACCGGCAGGGCATCGACTTCTTCAACCGCGACGTCTACGACCTCTTCTACCAGGGGTACGGCGACACGGTCCCGACCACCGCGTTCCACGCCGCCGGGATGACGTTCGAGAAGGGCGGCGACAGCCCGTACCCGGACCGGTTCCGCGAGCAGTACCTGACGCAGTGGGTGACGCTGTCGCAGGCGGCCGCCAACCGGCGGAAGATCCTGACCGAGTGGCGCAAGATGGCCGTGGACGCCTACCGGCAGGGGCAGGCGGGGCGGCTGGAGCCCAACCAGATCTACAACCCGCCGAACCAGGTCGACCGGCCGGTGCCCGACCGCGCGGTGCGGCACTACTTCCTGCGCGCCGACGACCGGTCCAAGCGCGCCGAGGTGCGGACCATCGTGCGGCGGCTCCAGCGGATGGGCGTGCGCGTCGAGCGGCTGACGAGGCCGCTGAACGTGCCGGACTACAAGGCGTACGGGCGTGCCGAGGCGCGCACGACGCTTCCCGCCGGCACGTACTGGATCCCCATGGCGCAGGTGCAGAAGCACTGGGTCCAGGCCATGCTGAACGAGGACTCCTACACGCCGTTCCCGTACTTCTACGACGTGACGGCCTGGAGCCTCCCGCTGCTGGGGAACGTGTCGGGCGGCTCGTCCGGCGCCGAACTGCGGCCGCGCGCCTCGTCCGTACCGGAGCAGCGCGGGGAGCACGGGGAGAACGCAGCCGCGCGCCACGGCGGAAAGCCGAAGATCGGCGTGCTGCAGCTGTCGGACACCTCGTCCGCGGCGCGCCAGTCGGCCGGATGGCTGCGGCACAGGCTCGACCGCGATTGGCGGCTGCCGTTCACGCTCATGACGCCCGCCGACGTGGCGGCCGGGAAGCTCAAGGGCGTCGAGGTGCTGCTGGTGCCGAACGGCCCGGCGGGCGCCGCGTACGACGGGCTCGGCGCGGGCGGCCGGGCGGCGCTGCAGAAGTGGACCCAGGACGGCGGCCGGTACGTCGGCTGGCAGGGCGGCACGGAGCTGGCCGCGCGGCTCGGGCTGACCACCGCGCAGCTCAGCGAGCCCACCTCGGACGTCCCCGGCACGCTGTTCCGCGTCAACGTCGACCGGAAGAGCCCGCTGGCCGACGACGTGGGCGCGACCGCCTGGCAGTTCTACTCGTACGACCTGGTGATGCGCCAGCCCGACCCGGCGAAGGTCGCGGTGCGGTACCCGGCGGCGGACTCGCCCGACTGGTTCGTGTCCGGGTTCGAGCGCGGCGCGGCCGAGCTCGGCGGGACCGCCGCGGTCGTCGACGAGCCGGTCGGCGCGGGCCGCACGGTGCTGTTCGGCGGCGAGCCCAACTTCCGGGCGTTCACCGACGGGACGGCGAAGCTGCTGGCCAACGCGATCCTCGGGCCCGACCCGGAGCCGGGCGCGTCCGTGCTCGCCGCTCCCGCGCCGTCGGGGACGGCCGCCGCGAAGGCGGCGGCGCTGCCGCAGGCCGAGTCGCCCATCCGGGTCTCGGTCAGGCCGGGCGACGCCGCCCGCACGGCCGCGCTGATGCGGTCGGTCGGGGCCAAGTGGACCGAGCGGCGCGGCGGGGACGCGGTGCACTACGTCATCGACAACCCGCGCGGGCTGACGGCCGACCGGCATCCGTTCGCGGGACGGCTGGCGTCGCAGATCCGCAAGTCCGGGATCACCCCCATCGCGGTGACCCTGCCGTGACCCGAAGGCCGTGAACGGCGCGGCGGGCCGGTCCTTCCATCGGAAGGGCCGGCCCGCCGCCGTTCAGCCGGTGACGATCCACCCGATGGCGGTCATCGTCCCGGGCGGGACCTCGGTGAACCCGGCGTCGCGCACCGCGACCGTCGCGCGCCCGACGCAGCGCCGCCACGGGACGTCGCGCGCGATGTGCACCCGCAGCCCGCCCTCGATCCACGCCTCCACCTCCGCCGCGCCCGCCTGCCGCAGGAGCAGCTGCGCGGCATGCCCCGACTGGGCGGCCGCCTTGCCGGTCGTCATCGGCACGTCGGGGTTGAGGGCGATCGCCGCGTACGGCGGCTTGGGCGGCTCCGGCACCGCGTCCTCGGGCCCGTCCGCCAGATCGAGCCCCGCGACCTGGAGCTTCGACAGCTCCGGCGGCACCTCGGTGACCGGGCCGGGGACGAACGCCCGCACCTCCGCGCCGTCATGATCGACGGTCACGCCGGGCAGCTCCTGCACCTCGGGCCAGCGCACGCCGCGCGCCCGCCGCGTCACCTTGCGGATCCGCCCCGACTCCCAGCGGCGCACGAACGGGAACCACTCGCCGTCCGGATCGGCCGCCCGCGGGTCGGTCAGCAGCCGCACCACCGCGGTCGCGGCCGCCGCGCACACGGCGGTGTGCGCGGGCGGCGACGCCTTCTCGGCCCGCGCCACCAGCTGCATCGCCCACGGCGGCTCGTCGAAGGCGTCGAGAGGCTCGTCGAGGGGCTCGTCAAGGGGGCCGTCGGGTGTGCTCACGGCAGGAGTATTCCATCCGGGCCGCCGCGCGCTGTTGGCACGGCGGCCCTGTGGGTACGGGCAACTAGTGACGCCTCCCGATCGTTCGACGTGGTGCGGGACGATCAGGAGGCCGAGGGGACGGACACGGCGGAGAGGTCGGGTCGGAGGTCGCCGGTGACCAGTGGTACCTGGAGCAACTCCATCCCGGGGGTGGGGACGTACTTCGTCGGGATCGACGTGGCGCCCGGCCGCTACCGGTGCGAGGACGGCAAGGGCGGCTGGTGGGTCCGCTTCACCGGGCCCGGCGGCGGCGACCCGGTCGGGTCCTGGCCGCTGCCGGCCGGGCCGACCGAGATCGAGATCACGCCGACCGACTTCGCGTTCGAGACGCACGTGGGGACGTACTGGCAGCGGATCGCGCCGCCGCGCCAGGAGGACGGCGCCCCGCCCGAGCCGCGCCCGGTGGCCGATCCGGGGCTGAAGGCCGAGCTCGACACGATCGTGGCCCGGCGCCGCCCGCTGGTCTGGCTGGCACCGCTCACCGTGCTCGGCATGGGCCTGCTGGGCGCCCCGGTGCTGGGCTCGCTGTGGCTGCTCGGGCTGGCGATGATGGCCGTGCTGGTCGCGCTCGGCTCCCCCGCCGTCTCCCTCGACCTGCAGCGCGCCCGCGAGCTGGCCCGGCGCCGCGACCGCTACCTCACCCCCGAGGACCTCGACGGCGAGGCCCGCGACCTGCTCGGGCGGGTCCAGGCCGCGATCGACACCGTCCGGGACTCGGAGGTCAACCGGGCGGGCCTGCTCGACGAGGTCGACAACGCCGTGACGCTGCCCCGCCAGGAGTGGGAGATCGCGCAGGTGCTGGCCCGGCAGTCGGACCTGCGCAAGGAGCACCGGGTCTGGGCGGCGGCCGACGAGTCCGTCGTCCCGGAGGTGAAGGCCGCGCTGCGCCCGTACCAGGAGAAGCTCGACCTGTCGGTCGCCGCCGTGACCCGCCGGGTGGAGGCGCTGGAGCGCTACGCCGAGCGGACCCGGGCGGCCGACGAGGCGTACCGCGCGCAGCGCCATCTCGACGCGCTGGCCGCCCGCGCGCACGAGTACGACGACCTGCTCGCCGACTCCGTCCGCGACGATCTCGCGCTGCCGGCGATCGAGCGGCTCACCGAGCAGAGCGACGAGCTGGTCCGCCGGCTGCGCGACCGGCTCACCGAGGCGGCCGAGGCCGGCGGGGCGGCGCTGCCGCCGAGCGAGGAGTGACCCCGGCCCGGGTCAGAGCGCGCGGATCTGGTCGGCGGAGGTGAACAGCTCCGCCGCCATCCCGGCCTCGCGCGCGGCGCGCACGTTCCGCTCGCTGTCGTCGAAGAACAGCGTGCCCTCGACGGGCACGCCGAGGCGCTCGCAGCAGATCCGGTACGCCTCGGGGTCGGGCTTGGCCACGCCGATCTCGCAGGAGTACGTGCGGGCGTCGAAGCGGTCCAGCCAGCCGCCGTGCAGGGCCTCGAAGCGCGGGACGAGATCGCCGATGATGTTGGACAGCAGCCCGATCGTGCGGCCGCGGTCGGCCAGCCCGGTGACGAGCCCGACCATCTCCTCGTCGACGTCGCACCAGCTGTCGAGGTCGGCCTCGACCAGGGCGGGGACGTCGGCGAACCGGACGCCCAGCCGCCCGGCCACGTCGGCCCAGTACGCGGCGCTCTCCTGGCCGGCGTCGTAGGCGGGGCGGCAGGCCCAGTAGGCGTCCCAGAACGGCTCCCCGGACACCCCGGCGAGCTCCTCGATGCGCCGCCGGGCCGCGCCGGTCTGGGTGCGGGCGATCACTCCGTACAGGTCGAAGACGATGGCGGGCGCCGGGCCGGAGGGGGCGGCGGCGGCCGCGGGGATCGGGGAGGGCATGCCCCCAGGCTATTCAGAGTCTCCTCACGACTCCGAACGGGCGGCCACGTCGGGTGCACGGAGGAATACCAAGCGCTTGCTACATCGCGTACGCTGGTGCCGAGCCCCGCGCGTACGGGCGAAGGGGCCTGGGCCGCGGGGCGTGCCCGGCATAATGAGAGGGTGACGACCACGAGCACGAATTCGGGACGGCCCCGGGCCGGCGGGGAGAGCGGCGGCCGCCGCCGCGGCAAGGGCTCCCCCGCGCTCGCCTCCGAGCGGCGGGAGCACCTGGTCAAGCTCGCGGCCGAGCTCTTCGCCGAGAAGGGCTTCCAGGCCACCACGGTCCGCAACATCGCCGACCAGGCCGGGATCCTGTCCGGCAGCCTGTACCACCACTTCGACTCCAAGGAGTCGATCGTCGACGAGATCCTCTCCGGGTTCTTCCGCGACATCATGGCGGCGTACCAGGAGGTCATCGACGAGGGGAAGGACGCCCGGGAGACGATCGCCGGGCTGGTCCGCATCGCCTTCGGCACCCTGGAGCCGCACCGCGCCGCCATCACGGTGATGCAGAACGACTGGAACTACCTCAAGAACATGGACCGGTTCGCGTACCTCACCCGGTCCGAGGACGAGGTCGAGAAGATGTGGGTGGACACCATCAAGGCCGGCCAGGCCGACGGCGTGTTCCGCTCCGACATCGACGCCAAGCTCACGTACCGGATGATCCGCGACACCATCTGGGTGGCGGTCCGGTGGTTCCGGCCGGGCGGCCGGCTCGACTCCACCGAGCTCGGCGAGCACTACCTCAAGGTCATGTTCGACGGGATCAACATCCACCACTGATCCGTCCCTCTCCAGCGCGCCGCCGCCCCGGCGAGCCGGACCACCGCGCTGCCCGTACGTCCTGGTGAACGCACGCCCATGCCCTTTAAGGGGACACGGGTGTCTTTCGTCACAATTTCACAAATCCGGGTGATGTTTTGCGTCACGCGGACGCTGATACCGGTGAGATGGGGGAGGGAGGCGACATGACGGGGCAACGGGGCACCGCCGGGCACGAGGAGCCCACGCCGGCGGAGCTGCGGGCGGCCACGGCCCGGAATCTCCAGGGCCAGTTCCCCGGCGTGCGCGTCTGGTACGGCGAGGCGACCGGGTCCTGGTGGGCACTGGTGCCGATGCGCGACGGGCCCCGGCTGCTGGAGGGCCCGACGGTCCAGGACATCCGCGATCTGATCCTGCGGGCGCGCTCGCTGGGATGACGGGACGCCGTCCGGCGCCCTCCCTCACGCGATCCTCCGGCCCGGCCGGCTCCCGCGATGACCCGTGCCCCTCACCGGGGACGGGGCGCGATCCGTCCCCGGTGAGAAGCGCTCTCGGGGCGGCCGGCGAACTCGGGGGCGAGATCGCCGGCGGTGCCTACGCAGCCGAACCTAACCCCCGGCGGCCGGACGACACAAGCGCTTGCTCGGCATTCGGCCCAACAAAGATCGTCGATCTTGGTGACGTGCCCGGCCCGGACCGGAAATGATGATCGTTCGGGCGGAGCGCGGGAAAGGGGCCCGGTGAACGACGAGGAACTGCTGACGGCGGCGGCCAAGGGCGACGCCGCCGCGGTACGGGACGCCCTGCAGGCCGGGGCGTCGCTGGAGGCCCGCGACGGGCGCGGCCGCACCGCGCTGCTGCTGGCGGCCGCGGCCGACCACGTCGAGACCGCGGAGGTGCTGGTGAAGGCCGGCGCCGACCCCGACGCGCGCGACCACCGGGGCGACAGCGCGTTCCTGGTCACCGGGATGACGGGCGGCGTGGCGATGCTGCGGGCGCTGCTCCCCGCCCGTCCCGACCCCTCGCAGGCCAACCGCGACGGCGACGTGGCGCTCATCCCCGCCTGCGAGCGCGGCCACGCCGGCTACGTGCGCGCCGTCCTGGAGACCGGCGTCGAGGTCGACCACGCCAACCGGCACGGCAGGACGGGGCTGCTGGAGGCGATCACGGCCGGCGACGGCTCCCGCCCGTACCGCGAGATCGTCGAGCTGCTCATCGGGGCCGGCGCCGACGTGAACCGGGCGGACCGCGACGGCGTCCCGCCGCTGCGGCACGCCCTCGACCGCGGGCAGCGGGAGATCGCGGACCTCCTCAGGGCCGCCGGCGCCCGCTGAGCGGGGCGGGCGGCGCGGCTACAGCTCGTACTGGACGGCGGCGCGCCGGTCGACGATCGGCTTGATGTACTCGTCGACGACGGCCCGGTGCGCCGGGTGGTCGCGGTACGCCTCGTAGGCGTACCGGTCGGCGAAGTCGCCCACCACGACGAAGTCGAAGTTGCCCGGGTTGACCCCGGCGTCGAGGCCCACGCTCAGCGTTCCGATCTCGGGGATCACGGCCGTCAGCCCGCGCAGCTTCGCCGCGACCTCCTCCTGCTGCATGGTGGTGGTCCCCTCGGCCCACCCGAACATCACCACGTGCCGGAATCCACTCATGGGGTCACCGTAGCGGACCCCGCTCAGACCGTCCCGAGCTCGGCGGCCACGGTCGCGCCCAGCTCCCAGCAGCCCTCCAGATCGGCCCGGCCCGGCTCGCCGGTGACCACGACCGGCGGCCGCGCCGCCCGCCACTTGAGCCCGGTCGTGATCGACTCCAGCGCCCGCAGCGCCCCGGTCGCGTCGTTGTTGCCGTGCAGGTACGCCCCGTACGGCCGCCGTACGGTCTCCTCCAGGCACGGGTAATAGACCTGGTCGAAGAAGTGCTTGAGCGCGCCCGACAGGTAGCCGAGGTTGACCGGCGTGCCCAGCAGGTAGCCGTCGGCCTCCAGCACGTCCACGGGCGAGGCCGTCAGCGCGGGGCGGCTCACGACCTCGACGCCCTCGATCTCGTCGGTGGTCGCGCCGGCGCGCACCGCCTCGTACATCGCCTGCAGCGACGGCGACGGCGTGTGGTGGACGATCAGCAGCCTCTTGGTCTCCATCGCCCACGAGCCTAGATCGGCGCGGCGGAGGCCTCGCGGTCCGGGCCCCGGATCGAGCATCATTCGGTTTCGTACCGGGTGAGCCCTTCGAGCGAGGAGCGTGGCGATGAGCACTGTGCAGGGGACCTGCGATCCGGCCTTCTCCGGCGTACGGGACGCGTTCGAGCGCAACTTCGCCGAAGGGCGCGAGCTGGGCGCGGCCGTGGCGGTGTACGCGGGCGGCCGGAAGGTCGTCGACCTGTGGGGCGGCGTCGCCGACCACCGCACCGGGCGGGAGTGGGCGGCCGACACCCCCGCGTTCGGTTTCTCCTGCACCAAGGCGCTGACCGCGACCGCCGCGCTGCTGCTGGCCGAGCGCGGCGCGTACGAGGTGGACGGGCCGGTGACCGACTGGTGGCCGGAGTACGGGGCGCACGGCAAGGACGGCACCACCGCCGCGCACTTCCTGTCGCACCAGGCGGGGCTGCCCGCGTTCGCCCGGCCGGTGTCGGCGGAGGAGGCCGCGGACGCGCCCGCGCGGGCGGCGGAGCTGGCCGCGCAGGAGCCGGAGTGGACGCCCGGCGACGGGCACGGCTACCACGCGCTGACGTACGGCTGGCTGGCCGGGGAGATCGTGCGGCGGCTGTCGGGCCGTACGGTCGGCGAGTTCGTGCGGGCGGAGTTCGCCGGGGACCTCGACCTGTGGATCGGCGCGCCGGACGACGTCATCGCGCGCGCCGCCAAGCTGACCGCGCGCCGTCCCGGCGGCGGGGACGAGGCCCCCCGGCGCGGCGGCACGGAGCCGGCGGGTCCCCCGGATCCGTCCCAGGGCCGCGGCGACGACATGCTCGCCCTCCTCGCGAGCGCGTACACCGACCCCGGCAGCCGCCTCAACCGCGCGCTCAACAACCCGCACCCGGGCAAGGGCGGCTACAACAACCCCGTGGTGCTGCGGGCGGGCTGGCCGGCGGCCGGGATGCTCACCACGGCGGCCGGCCTCGCGGGGTTCTACCGGGACCTGGTCGCGGGGCGCGTGCTCCGGCCGGAGACGCTGCGCGAGGCCATGAAGCCGCGCGTCAGCGGCCCCGACCGGACGATGCTGGTGGACAGCTCGTTCGGCCTCGGCTACATGCGGCCGTCCATGACGTTCTTCACGCCCGCCGCCGCGCAGGAGTCGGCGTTCGGCCACACCGGCGCGGGCGGCTCGATCGGCCTCGGCGACCCGGACGCGGACCTCGCCGTCGCGTACCTGCCCAACCTCATGGGCCAGCAGCTCTCCGGCGACCTGCGCGCGTACGGCCTGGTGAAGGCGGTGTACGCGGCCCTGTAGCCGCCGGGCGGTAGGTTCTCGGGCCATGGAGGTACGCGACCTGCACCCGTGGCCCGCCACCCCCGCGGAGGCCGAGGCGATCCAGGACCGGCTGCGGCCGCTGCTCGACCTGGCCGGCCCTGGGCCGGAGTCGCCCCGGACCGTGGCCGGGCTGGACGTGTCGTACGCGGGCGACGGCGGGGGCGCGGCCGCGCGCCTGGCCGCCGCCGCGGTCGTCCTGGACGCGCGGACGCTGGAGGTCGTCGAGGAGTCGGTCGTCACGGGGACGGCCGCGTTCCCGTACGTGCCGGGGCTGTTCGCGTTCCGGGAGCTGCCCGCGCTGGTGGAGGCGCTGCGGGGGCTGGCGACCGTGCCGGACGTCCTGGTGTGCGACGGGTACGGGGTGGCGCATCCGCGCCGCTTCGGGCTGGCGTGCCATCTGGGGGTGCTCACCGGGCTGCCGTCGTTCGGGATCGCGAAGACGCCGTTCGTGGGGTCGTACGGGCCGGTGGGCGAGGAGCGCGGCGCGTCCGGGCCGCTGCGCGACGGCGGCGAGACCGTGGGGCGCGTGCTGCGGACCCGCGCGGGGGTCAAGCCGGTCTTCGTGTCGGTCGGGAGCGGGATCGGCCTGGACGCCGCCTGCGGGCTGGCGCTGGCGCTGAGCCCGGAGTTCCGGCTGCCCGAGACGACGCGCCGCGCGGACCGGCTGTCGCGCGACGCGCTCGCCGCCTGACACCGGGCCTACTCGGGGGTAATCGAGGTATTGTCCGCATACCAAGCGTGCGCTAGGTTGGCCACCATCGGACCGCGCGTTCCCCACCGGAGGCTTGCCCCATGACCCGAATCGGCAACGTCCTCTACGGGGCCAGGAACGTGGACGAGGCGGTCCGCTTCTACCGGGACGTCCTGGGACTGGCGGTCACGTTCCAGGACGGCGGCCGGTTCGCGACGCTGGACGGCGGCGGCACCACGTTCGCCATCGCCGGGCCCGAGGAGGACCTCACCGGCGGCGAGCCCGCGGTGTCCTTCAAGGTCGACGACGTCGCCGCGATGACCGCACGGCTCACCGCCGCCGGGGCGCTGCTCGTCCGCGGGCCGGAGGAGGGACCGGACGGGGTGCGCGCCGTGCTGCGCGACCCTGCCGGCAACCCGCTCGTCCTCTACGCGAGCCGGCAGTAAGCAGGAGAACGCCGCGGTACGCCGCGGGAAAGAGGAGTGTAGATGGGACAGCTCGACGGCAAGGTCGCCCTGATCACCGGAGGCGCGCGCGGCATGGGCAAGGCCCACGTCCGGCGCTTCGTCGAGGAGGGCGCCAAGGTCGTCTTCGGGGACGTGCTGGACGAGGAGGGGGCCAAGCTCGCCGCCGACCTGGACGGCGCGACGTACGTCCACCTCGACGTCACCGAACCCGGCGACTGGGAAGCGGCCGTCCGCACCGCGGTCGACACCTACGGCGGGCTCAACGTCCTGGTCAACAACGCCGGGATCATGCGCCACACCACGATCGAGGACATGACGCTGGAGGAGTGCCGCCGCATCCTCGACGTCAACCTGATCGGGCAGTGGCTCGGCATCAAGTCGGTGATCCCCGCGCTGCGCGAGGCGGGCGGCGGCTCGATCGTCAACGTCTCGTCCACCGACGGCTTCATCGGCACCGCCGGCCTGGCCGCCTACAGCGCCAGCAAGCACGGCGTCCGCGGCCTCACCAAGTCCGCCGCCCGCGAGCTGGGCAAGGACGGCATCCGGGTCAACTCCATCCACCCCGGCGGCATCGTCACCGCGATGTCGATGCAGGAGGACGTCGTCGAGGCCACCGCCGACCGCGCCGTGCAGATCATGGAGAACCTCCCGCTGCGCCGCCTCGGCAACACCAAGGAGGTCACCGGCCTCGTCGTGTTCCTGGCCTCGGACGACTCCTCGTACTGCACCGCCAGCGAGATGCTCGTGGACGGCGGCCTGATCTCCGGCTTCTGAGCAGCCTGCGACGAGCCGCCGGTTCGAGTGGACCCCCGCACCGGCGGCTCGCCGCAAGTTCATCCGGGCCGCCGCTCCGTCCATCCCTCGACGGCCTCCAGCTGCGCGGCCAGCGCTATCAGCGTGGCCTCGTCCGAATCATGCCCGAGCAGCTGGGCTCCAATGGGCAGACCTTCCTTACTCAGGCCCGCCGGCACGTTCACCCCGGGCCATCCCAGGACGTTCCACGGCCACGCGTAGGGGCAGGCGGCCGCGACACCCGCCTGCGTCTCACGCCATCCGACGCCCTCGTACCGCCCCACCTTCAACGGCGGCTGTGCCGTAGTGGGCGTGAGCACCACGTCCGCATAGCGGAAGATACGTCCGACACGCCTCCGGAGGACAGGATCCAGCCTCCGTGCCAACGGCAGCAGCCGCCGCCCCACCACGCGCCCCAGCCGCGCCTCGGCCAGCGTCCGGGGCTCCGGCTCGCCGCCCTCCATCGAGTCGACCCAGTCGGCGACACCCGCCGTCCCCCGCGGCACCAGCCCCAGCCCGACCGGCCCGTAATCGGGATCGGCCGGGAACACCTTGTGCCCCAGCTCCGTCAGCCGCCTCGCGATCCGCTCCACCGCGGCCCGGATCTCCGGATCCAGCGGACCACGGGCCCCGAACGCCATCCGGAACGAGACGGCGACCCGCAACCGCCGCGGCTCCCTGGAAGCGGCCTCCACGAAACTCGAGACCGGCGCGTCGAGCCGGTGGACGTCGTCCGGATGGCTGCCGGTCAGCACGTCCAGCATCAGCGCCGCGTCCCGGACGCTCCGCGCCAGCGGCCCCCACACCGTCAGCCCGTAGAACGGATCCGTGTGCGGGAACCCCGACACCCTCCCCCGCTGCGGTTTGATCCCCACCAGCCCCGTCCACGCGGCCGGGATGCGGATGGACCCCGCCCCGTCCGACCCCACGGCCGCCGCGACCATGCCCCCCGCCACCGCCGCCGCGCTCCCGCCGGACGACCCCCCGGGCGTGTACCGGGGATTCCACGGGTTGCGCGCGCACCCGATCGCCGACTCGCTGAACGGCCACAACCCGATCTCGCAGGTGGTCGTCTTCCCCACCACCACGGCACCCGCGGCCCGCAGCCTCCGCACCACCTCGGCGTCCCGCACCGCGACCGGGTGCCGCCCACGGACGGCGAACGGAGTCGTCTCCCCCGCCAGATCCGTATCGTCCTTGATCGCGACGGGCACCCCCAGCAGCGGAAGCCGCTCCCCCTCCCGCAACCGCTTGTCCGCCTCCCGCGCCTCCCGCAATGCATCTGCCCGCACGACCCGGAAAGCCCCGAGCTCCGAGGCCTCGATCGCCTCCAGCGAGGCCTTGACGAGCTCCTCCGAGGAGACGTCCCCGCGCCCCAAGGCCTCCACCTGGTCGGTCAGCAGCACCACGCACCCCTCTCGTTCGTTCGAACGAACGATACGCTGGACTCCCCGAACGCGAAAGACTGACCCCGTGACTCGTGACCGGATCCTGCAGGCCACCCTCCGCCTCATCGGCGAGCAGGGCATCGGCGCCGTGACCAACCGCGCCGTGGCGAAGGCCGCCGGCGTCTCGCTCGGCTCCCTCACCTACCACTTCCCGAACCAGTCCGACCTGCTCCGCGAGGCCCTGACGTCCTTCGTCGACCGCGAGATCGCCCGCGTCACCGAGCACGCCGCCGGCCTCCGCGACGCCGGCCCCGACGAGGCCGCCGACGAGGTCGAGAAGGCCGTCCTCGCGTTCGCCTACGGCCCCGAGCAGATCGCCAACCTCGAACTCCACCTGCACGCCGCCCGCGACCCCGCCGTCGGCGAGGCCTCCACCCGTTCCGTCGAGGCCTACGACCGCCTCGCCACCACCCTGCTCACCGCCCTCGGCATCCCCGACCCGGACCGCCACGCCCCCGCCGTCGTCGCCATGCTCTACGGCCTGGCCGTCCGCCGCCTCGCCACCGGCGACACCTCCGCCACCGGCACCGCCGACGCCATCCGCCTCCTCCTCCACGGCGCCCTCCCCCGCCCCTGAAACGGCTTTTGGCCCGCACGGCCCGAGAGCGGGGTTACAGGGCCGTACGAGCCAAAAACCTGTCTCAATCAGGAACCTCAGTCGGAACCTCAGCCGACGTTCGCTCTGCTCTCCGCCTGTGCACCTCCGCCGTGTCTTGGATGTGACACCAGGAACGCTAGATCCCCTCACCCCCCACCGGAACACCCTTAAGCCTCACTTAGGGAACCCCTGAGCCAGCCTTATCCAGAGCCCGTCCGACACAGTCCGAGGAAGTCCCTCAAAGAGCCCCTCACCTGCAAGAACACCCAAGGAGGTCCAGACGAGCCGTCCGGGGCAGTCGACCCACGTCGGCCCAACCCGACCCAGGTTGGCTCCCCGGATTGGCTCCCCTTCAACCGGCAGGAGAGGCACAACCAAGGCACTACAGAACACAGTCGCCACTCACAACAGTGGAATCCTCGCTACAGCACCGTTGACGACCAGCAATACCTGGCTACCCTTCTCACCTGCAACCCGGCACCACGGCCATGACCTCGCCATACGAGAGGGGACTGACCGCCCACCAACGGTGTCCTCTCTCATCTGACGAGAGACGTCTGGGCCTGCCCTGCCCTCTTCACACGAAGTGGTTCAACATCGCTGCGCCCCTCGTCCCGCTTGCATGTGCTTTCCACTCGCCTTGCTGGACACGTCCGGCCCAACGAACCGTCGACATACTTCGCCACGGGGCAGCGCGCCATGTGTCCTGCCCAGCACAGTTGACGCACATCCAGTACGATGCCACTCAGCCCTGTGGAGCAACAGAAAGCCCCCCATCGAATGCAACATGGCGAGCCAACTGAGATAGCCACAAGTCTTGATACTGCATGGTCGCAGATTGGGAATTCTTCTGGCGACCTGGATCTACCCGATCCTATAGCCTTTGCAGATATACGCAAAGATTGGCCAGATTATCGCGATCGACTAATTCGACAAATACTTGAGGAGCGGACCTACCCCTCCCAGTTCGAAATCGTAGACCTTCCTAAGGACCGGCTTTCTGTACGCCCGCTGGCAAGGCTCAGCCTTGAGCATCGGCTAACGTACGAGTGTGCGGTCATGGCTGCAGCTCCGATGATCGACAACGAACTACCAGCCGCGGTCCACAGCTACCGCTGGCAGCACGATGAGGCTCAGGTGGCTAATCCAACTTGGTCATGGGTCGCCATGCAGCGAATAGCGAGAAATATTCACAGCACAAATCCTGAGCTCCTACTGGCCCGCACAGATGTGACCGCATTCTATGAGAACATTGAGACCGATATTCTCATTGAGGACCTCAACAACATCTCTGCCCCAGTGTGGGCAATATCGACTATCCGCAATTTTCTAGTTGCATTCAATGGACTAGGCAACGCTTGGGGAATCCCTCAGAGCTACGAGGCATCTGGAATCCTGGCAAATCTATACCTCCTTCCCGTGGACCAAGAACTCGGAGCCTCAGGACTACAACACCTAAGATATTCCGATGATGTCTATATCTTCGGCGAGGATTGGGTCTCACTGCGGGAGCAACTGCTCTCAATCAACCGACTGCTTCGCGATCGACATCTCACTCTCTCCAATCCTAAGACGAAGGTGGTTCAAGGGGATGCCATAGTCGACGAATTCGAGGACGCCGACAAGGACGCAATCAACTACTTTTTGCTGATAGGCGTTCCTAGTGCGATCAAAGAAGTCGAAGATCTATTCGATCGAACCATCCAAGAATCTCCTATTCGTACTCGCGACCTGAAATTTTGCCTCACTCAACTTAAATATATTGGGGACGATCATGCAGTAGATTGGCTTCTAAAGAACCTCGATGAGATACCACATGTTGCCCGCGAGGCGCTATCCTACCTAGGGAGGTTCCAGCCACTCAAGCCCAATATTGGGAAAGCTATAGTTAGTCTTCTTGAAGACAGAGGACTTACACTATATCCTTATGCACAACAGCATCTACTGATCTACATGATCAGTCATCGTATTGTTAGCCAAGGCGCTGAAAATGTGGTATGGAGGCTTCTAACGAACCGGAATGTGGATAGCTTTGTTCGCGAATTCGCTGCTAGATATGTTGGCCTTTTCGCTACCCGTGAGAAGGCACGCAGGCTCCGCCAGTTATTCCAAACTGAGACCAATACGAGGGTACGGCGGGCACTGCTTGTGGCGTGCTACGAGAGTGATCAATACACGGACAGTTGGCTAGATATTATTGCAACGTCAGATACATCTCTTTACCATACTGCAAAGTACTTGAGAACCCATCCGAATAGCATCCCGATTCCTGCAACAGGAAGGCAATATACACAAATTGAGTGACAACACGCCGCAGATCATATCTGAACTTGAAAGACTCTATGAGGATGCATCCTACTCGGCGCAAACTTACTTCGAAGCAGCAAAGTCAGCCGCCTTCTGGGGAAAAACGTTCATTCTTTTTCCTGCTCTGACAAGTTCAGCATCGTCCTTCGTCGTAGCGCTCGGATGGTCGAAATCTTGGGGCACGCTAGGAGCCATCGCTGGTGCGGTGGCAGCGACTGCCGTATTCCTGGGGTCAGACAGAAGAGCTAATTCGTATCTGAAATCCGCTAAAGGCTTCACCGATATCCGCCATGCGGCACGCCTAGAGATGAATCTCGCTCAGACGACAAGCGAGGCCACCGAACTCGAAACGAGGCTACGTACACTTAGAAGCGACTACTCCGCCATAAGTTCAGAAACTGACCCGGCATCTAATCGCTTCTTTCGTAAATCACAGAAGCGGATAAATCGTGGCGTTCTCAACTACGAAGACGCACCCACATGAGGTAATTGCCCACGTCTCTGGTAGGTGGGTAGACGCGGGTCGTGTTTCGAATTTTACAATTAGACGTGGAGTTGCTTGGCGTTTCGCCATATCAACTCAAAACTTGTTATGTACGTATTCGCCATGCTACCATCTTGAGTTTCTCGTAGGTGCAGAATCGGCGCATGTGATGCGGGGGTTCCGTAGGCATGCGGATTGATCATCAGGTCCTGATCTGCCAGATAGATGGAAGCATAAAGAACAGTGTCATGCAGACGCATCTCCACATGATCGACTTTGCACAGGGGCTCGTAATGATGGATCGAGTTTCGAATCTTGGCGGCAAGTGAATCGCCTACGCCCTCTTCCGCCCCTCGCTCAGTAATACGAATGCCATCCGGATTGCCGAGCAAGATGCGCACCGGTATCCCGCTATCGGCTTTTCTAGCGAGGATTCGCAATAAACCGTTGTCCTCGGCCAGAAAGAGTCCAGCGTAGGCAAGTACGCCGATCTCATGTTGCGCACTTTCGAAGTGACGTTGCCAGACGTGGCGGGGCACAGACCATCGGTGGGGATAGGTGGCAAACAATTCAACGCTTGAAGTATCTGGAGTAATATGCGAGTTCTGGATCTTCGGCCACAGGCACACAACATTTGCATCGAGAATCTCGGCGACCTTTGCCCGGTGGCGGGGGTATGGAGTGCGGCCGGCTAGCCAGCGGTGGACGGTCTTGGGGTCTACGCCGACGCGTTCGGCAAGGTCGGCCTCGGTGAGCTGGGCGTCGGCGAGGGCACGTCGCAGCATCTCGTTCACAGGACCTCCCGGGCGTCTGTGTCATGGACGACGCTAACAGAAGACGTCCCTAGACGTCCCTAGATGCCGGTGGAGAGGTCCCGCAGGTGGCGGGCAGGCTTCCTGGCCATGGCGAACCTGTCTGCATCCGCATCCCTGAGGGGGTGTCTCCATGTCTGCCGAGCAACTGCCGGACATCGCGCCCTGGTACCGGTCTCCCGTCTTCGAGGAATTTCTTGGGTCGCTTCTCGGTGAGCTGAGGCTGCCGAACGCGCCCGAGGCGGTTGGAAGGGCACGCCGCTTCCTGCGGTCTGTCGCCGCCGCGTGGGGTGTCTCCCATGTCACCGAGACCGCTGAGCTGTGTGTCTCGGAGGTCGCGACCAACGCCTACCAGCACACCGACCGCGACGAGGAACGTCCGCTGCGCCTGGTCGTGCTTCGTGTCGGCGCATGCATCCGCTGTGAGGTCCATGACCAGAGTCCGGAAGTCCCGTGCATTCGGGATGCTGGGATGCTCGCCGAGTCGGGCCGCGGCATGTTCATTCTCGACGTGCTGACTTATCAGCATGGGGTCTACCGGACGGACAACGGCAAGGCCGTGTGGTTCGAGCTGGAGGCGTGGCCGAATGATGAGGAAGGCCGGTCGTGAACCTTCCGATTCCTGCCATAACGGACGACTATCGCGCGACGGCGGCCGCATGCCTGGACCGGCTTGGGTGGGCTCTCGCCGATACCGAGCTGGTCGCTGTCACACGGTACGCCGAGGCGGTCCCGATGCTGCGTGTCTTCCATCCGAAGTTGCCGAGCATCGGCGAGAGCATCAGCGCGGTTCCGGTGCAGGAGGATGGCAAAGAACCGGTTTGGTGGTACAGGCATTCAGGCGGTGGTCGACTTGCCCCGTGTGTCGATCCATCACGCGCGGTCGAGAATGTCATCGAGTTACTCGATCTGGTGATCCGGATCGCGCATGGAGAGCGAGTTGAGTCGTGAGCCCGCGCGATACACCGTGGCGTGCGTACGTCCGCATCACTTCGAAGCTGCGCCAGCGAGTGGTGAAGGGCGTATATCCGATCGGTGCGCGGATCCCCTCCGAGTCTTCGCTCTGCAAGGAGTTCGGTGTCACGCGCGGCACGGTCCGGCGAGCACTGGATACGTTGCAGGACGAGGGGCTGATCCGGGTTCAGGTGGGCGTCGGCCGGTTCGTTCGCCGGCCGGGTGAGCGTTCGACCGACCAGGCCGAGGCTCGGTACCAGCGCATTGCCGCTGACCTACGTGCCGGGATTCAGCGAGGTGACTACATGCCTGGTTCGTGGTTGCCGGGTGAGTTGCGGATAGCGGCTCGGTACGGGGTCTCTCGCTACACGGCTCAGCGGGCTCTGGCCGAGTTGGAGAAGGCTCGCCTCGTCGAGTGCTTGCACGGGCGAGGACGGTTCGTCCTGCGCAAGACGTCCCTAGATGATCCATCGGCGCCCGTGGACGTCCGCTGAGGTGCCCGTAGCGTCAGAAGCATGAACGCCAAGGCTGCTTGGGCGAGCGAGATCGCCCGTGACCTGCTCGAAGTGCCGTTGCCTCGCCGCTGGGCTCACACACAGGGCGTGGCGCGTAAGGCTCGGGATCTCGCTCCCCTCCTCGGCGACCAGGCCGACCTACTTGAGGCTGCCGCGTGGCTGCACGACATCGGGTACAGCCCGCGGATCGCCGTGACCGGCTTCCACCCGCTTGACGGTGCCCGCTACCTGCGGGACGTGGCCCGAGCCGATGATGTGCTGTGCCGCCTGGTCGCCGGGCACTCCTGTGCCAGCATCGAAGCCGGCGAACGTGGCCTTGCCGAGGAACTGCATAGGGAGTTCCCGGCAGCCGACGCGTGCCTGAACCGGGCCCTGATCTACTGCGACATGACCACTACGCCGGACGGCGATTCGGTGGACGTGGCCGATCGGCTTGCGGAGATCCGCCAGCGGTACGGTCCTGCTCACCTGGTCACGCGGTTCACGCAGCTTGCCGAGCCGTATCTTGTCCAGGCGGTACGGGACGTTCAGAGCAAGTCTCGGAGTGCCGGTCTCGCTCTCTAGATGACTACCGGCTTGGCTCGCTGCTCTAGGTAGTGGCCAATGCGTAGGCGCATTGAGCGGTCCATCTGTAGCGACTCGACGTCCGTTGGTGCCTTCCAGTGCACTTCGCGAGACTCGTCACTTGGGGTGGGCTCTCCGCTGATCGGGCGGCCGGTCAGCAGGATCGAGAATTCCTGCCGTACCTCGTCATTGCTGGTGTAGTGGATGAGGTGCTTGGGATCGGAGTAGATGCCGACGATCCCCGTGATCTCGCACTCGATGCCGGTCTCTTCGCGTGTCTCGCGTACGGCGGCTTGGCTGACCGATTCGCCGAGGTCGATCGCGCCGCCGGGGACGGCCCAGTTGTCGTTATCGGTGCGGCGGATCAGCAGGATCTCGCCGTTGTCGTTGGTGACGACGACGTTGACGGATGGGACGAGGCTGTTGGGCTGAGGAGCATTGGGGTCGTCGTAGTAGTCGATCCTGCGGCCCATCATGCTCCCGGCTGTAGTGGCTTGGCGGCTTCCCAGACGCGTTCGAAGCTCTCCCGGTAGGTCGTCACCAGCTCGCCGCCGGGCATCTTGCGCAGGTGCCATGCGGGCGCGTTGGACGCCGGGATGCCGTAGACGTGGGTGTTGACGAAGAGTTGATCGTCGGCGTAGTAGATCGAGTTGTAGAGCACTGTGCCGTGGAGCCGGATCTCGACGTTCTCGACGCTGCTGAGCGGCTTGTAGAGGACGAGCACGTTGCGGATCTTTGCGGCCATGGACTCGCCGATGCCCTCGTCTGTGCCGCGTTCGGCGACTGGTGACGAGTCCGGGTCGCCGAGGAGGACGCGCACGCGCACGCCGGCTCGGGCCTTGTCGGCGAGGATGCGTTGGGCGCCGTTGTCCTCGGCGAGGAAGAGGCCGCTGTAGACGAGGATGCCGATCTCGTCTTGGGCCTCGGAGAAGAGTCGTCCCCACGCGTCCCGTGGGACGGACCAGCGGTGCGGGTAGACGGTGATGATCTCGCTATCGGAGACCGAGGTGACCTGTTCCTTGGTCAGCGCTTTGGGCCACAGGTAGGTCTCATCGAGCCCGAGACGTGAAGCCACTGCGTAGCGGTGTCGCCGGTAGGGCGTCCGGTCCTGTGTGATCCACCGTTCGACGGTCTTGGGATCGACGTCGATCGACTCGGCGAGTGCGGCCACGGTCAACCTCTGCTGTAGCAGGGCCGCGCGTAGGCGTTCGTTCGGCATTCACCGGTCCGGGAGGCAGGGACGTCTAGGACGCGGTCAACCCTACGAGGACGTCTTGAACAGGTCCAGTCATGTAGTGATCCCGTCCCCGTGTCTCGGAGGACTCTCTTTCCCGTAAGGCAAATCGATCGCCCGAGCCGCCCCCGCCGGACACGGGCCTTACGCGAGAGAGGTGTTCCTCATGATCCTCGTACTGGCCTCGATCATTGCCGTCTTCCTCGCCGGCACCGTCTGCGGCATCTTCGCGATGCTGGTGATCGGCATCCACTCCGAAGAGCGTCGCGCTATGCGCCACGGCGCCTCCTCGTCCCGTACCGGCGCGGTTTCCCGCCGCGTGCTGAGCACGCGGACGACGTGTGACGACGTCCCCGAGCGCGTTCCGGCGGGGCGGTGAATCGAGATGAGGATGCCGCGCATCATCACCGGTCACTCCTGCCCGTGCGGCGCTCGGGTCGAGCCCGGTAACCGGCGCTGCCGTAAGTGCCGGTCCCGGGCGCGATGGGAGCGCCGCCGGCAGGGGTCCCGCTTCCCCGACCTGTGGCTGTGACCGCGAGGAGGTGAGCACGTCATGAACGTCTCGGTTCCCCTGGTCGCCGTCCTCGCCGCCGTGGTCTGGGTGGCATGGCGCTACATGGGCCTGCGCGCGTGGCACGTCGTCGTGTGCCTGCTGTGCGGGTTCTTCCTCGCCGCTACCGAGGCCGCGCCCGAGATCCGCCGAATGGTGACCGTTCTCCTCCAGAGCCTCACTCTGCACTGACGTCCCCCGACTCGAAGGGAGGGATGCCCTGGTGCCTGACACTCCCCCATCCTCAAGACTCGATCTTCAGGAGGTCCGCAACCGCAACCGTGCCGCGCGTGAGATCGTCGCCGCTCTCGCCGAGGTGCTGCCCGGCATCGGCGATCTGTGGCTTCGAATCCATGCAGCGCTGACCGACACTCTGACGCTGCTGCCGCAGGTCAACCGCCTCGCCGCCGAGGTGGTGAAGGCGCGTCGTGACCGCGCGAATCTCGCCGCCGCCGCGCGGGCATCGCTCATGGCCGACCGTGACGCCGAACCGGACCCGCTGTACTACCTGCGCGATGAGCTGCGAGCGCAGGGGCAGCTTCCGCCGAACTGGTGGAGGCGCTCATGACCCGCGCGCGGCAGATGCGGCGGCATGCCCGCAAGATGCGCCGCCACGGGCTACAACCGATGATCGTCATCAACAACGACGATCAGCTTCCCGATCTCGCCGCCGTCCTCATCGCCCGCGCGCTGTGGCGGTACCGCTCCGAACTGGCCCCGTTCTATGCGGGGGCCGCGCTCGCCGTGGGTGCGACAGTGCTACATCTGGCACGTCCGGAGTGGTGGCCGTACCTCCTCGGCATCGCCACGGCGGCCGCATGGGCGCCCGCCGTCCTTGGCGGACGTTTCGGGCTCAGGGTGCGGCGAGAGCGGCTGTACGCCGCAACCGTGGCCATGAGCGCCGGTGCATGGCTTGCCGCCGCGACCGCACTCGGCATCGGGTACGGGCCGCTTCCTCAGTGCCTTCTCGCCGGTACGGCCGTGCTGGCCGTACCGTGGTGGGCTCACCGGCGCCGACGCGTCAAGGTTCGGGTAGACCGGCAGATCGCGGCATGGCCCGAGATCGCGCACTCGATCGGGCTCCCCGGCTCGCGTGCACAGTCCGCAGGCGTGGACGTGTGGGGATGGCGCGCACGGTTCGCGCTCGCCCGTGGCCAGACGATCCAGGACGTGACGGCAAAGGTTCCCGCGATCGAATCGGCGCTCGGGACGTTCCGCGGGGCGGTGCGCGTCTACCCGACGCGAGACGACAAGGCCAACCGTTTCGAGCTGCGCGTCCTGGACACCGATCCGCACGCCGACGCGATCCCGTGGCCGGGACCGTCGGTCGCGTCCATCTCCGAGCCGATCGACCTCGGGCCGTTCGAAGACGCCACCAACGCGCGCGTCCTGCTGCTGCGTCGCCACGGGCTCATCGGTGGCGTGACCGGCTCGGGCAAGAGTGGCGGGATCAACGTCCTGATGGGCAACCTCACCGCATGCCGGGACGTGGTGATCTGGGCGATCGACCTCAAGCGCGGGATGGAACTCCAGCCGTGGGCATCCTGCATCGATCGACTCGCCACGACGCCCGAGCAAGCCTGCGTTCTGCTGCGTGACGCCGTGGCGGTCTTGGAAGCGCGTGCAGCAATGCTCGCCGAGCGGGGACGGCGCGTATGGGAACCGGCCCCGGACATGCCCGCCCTGGTGATCGTCATCGATGAGTACGCCGAACTCGCCGAGGACGCGCCCGAAAGCGCCAGCGACACCGACTCGATCGCGCGCCGAGGACGGGCCGTCGCGGTGACGCTCATCGCGGCCACGCAGCGCCCGACACAGAAGGCCATGGGCAAGGGCGCCGTTCGGTCCCAGATGGACGTACGTGTGAGCTTCCGCGTACGGGAGCGCAAGGACATCGATCTCATCCTTGGTCAAGGCATGCTCGCCGCCGGATGGCATGCCCACACTCTCAACGCGCCCGGCAAGTTCCTGCTCTCGGCACCCGAACACGACACGCCTCGCCGAGGCCGAGCGTACCTCCTCACCGATGAGGGCGTGGCGACCGCTGCGCAGCGACATGCCGACCTGCGCCCGAGGCTGGACGAGGTGTCCCGTACTGCGATCGAGGAGGCCCAAGCCGGCATCGGCATGCGCACGATCGAGGACCCAGACGAGGAGACCAGGGCCCCGGACGTCGCCGAGGCGAGGAATCCCGAGGCGATCCTGTGGGAGCTGCTGACCAGCGCGCCGGACGAGGGGACGCCGGTCTCTCTCCTGATCACGGCGACCGGCATGAGCCGACCGTGGATCTACCAACGGCTACGTGACCTCGCCGAGGCCGATCGCGTCACGCAGGTCTCCCGAGGCCGATGGCGCGCCATCACCGAACACGCTCAGTGACTCGTCTACGTCTACGCCCCACGCACGCGTCTGCACGTATGGCGCGTAGACGAGACATAGACGAAGACGTAGACAATCACGCCCCGTAACGAACGGAGATGATCGCCACGCCCCACGTGACACCCGAGACGACTCGGGAGAAGGAGGTGATCGTGAAGGCGTACACCGTCGAACAGGTCGCCGAGATCCTCCAGATCGGCCGAGACAAGGTCTATGCCCTTATCCGGACCGGACGCCTCCACAGCATCAAGATCGACAAGCTTCGCCGCATCACTGACCAGCAGCTCGCCGACTTCATCGCCTCTCTCGAAGAGCACCCTCCCGACTGATCACGAGGCGGATTCTCCGCGCGGCCCGGAGAATCCGCCTCACAGTAGGGACGTCTAGGGACGTCGTGAGTTATCTTCGCTGGTGAGCCGTTCATCCGGAACGGCCCGCAAGACGTCGCTTCTACGCAGGAAGGAGGGCGGACTCATGGCAAAAATCCTGATCGGCAAGTACGAAGGATCGATCTACAGGGAGGGTGACGGCTGGACGGGTGCCATCTCGCTCGGGTTCGGACCCGACGGCAAGCGCAGGCGCCCTAAGAGGAAGGGCAGGACCAAGACCGAGCTCATCCAGAAGCTCAAGGACCTCGCCGCGGACCTGGACAAGGGCGTGAAGTCGAAGCGGAACTATCGCGTACGTGATGCGGTGAACGACTTCCTCACGGCCTTCGCCAAGAGCGACAAGTCGCCGGCAACGAACGAGGTGTACCGGTCACTGGCCGATCACCAACTCATCCCGTTCATCGGGCGTATCCCGCTCAAGGAACTCACGGCGGACGACGTCGAGACGTGGCTGAACGGGAGAGCCGAGCACCTCACCTCGTCCTCTCTCGGCATCGTGCACGGCTTACTCAAGCGCGCCATCCGCAGAGCGGCACGTCATGACCAGGTCGGTCGGAACGTCGCCGACCTGGTCGACACTCCGCAGGGTAAGGCGGGACGCAAGTCACGTTCGCTGAGCCTCAAGCAGGCCGAGGCACTCCTAGAGGAGGCCGCCAAGCCTGAGCATCGCCTTGGGGCGTACGTGATTCTCGCGATCGTCTCGGGCCTGCGTACGGAAGAGCTTCGTACGCTGACGTGGAACAACGTGAACCTCGACGCGGCCACCGTGTACGTGCTCAGAGCCGACCGGCACCGGGACGAGACCAAGACGCCGTTGAGCCGACGTGGCCTCGGCATCGCTGACCGCGCGGTTGAGGCTCTCCGCACTCTCAAGACGAGGCAGGCTGCGGAGAAGCTCAAGGCAGGCGAAGCGTATGAGGATCACGATCTCGTGTTCTGTCACCTGAACGGCGCCCCGTACAAGGCACAGCACGTCCGGTACCGCTTCTCCAAGGTCGTCAAGGCCGCCGGACTCGACCCGCGAGAGTGGTGCCCGCGCGAGTTGCGGCACACTTTCGTCTCGATCATGAGTGACCACGGTGTGGCGATCGAGAAGATCAGCGACCTCGTCGGGCACAAGAACACCAAGATCACGGAGACGGTCTACCGTCACCAGCTCCGGCCCGAGATCCGCGACGGAGCCGAGCACATGAACGACATCTTCGCGAGCAAGAGCAAGTCCGCGTAGGCGACTGGCTCCCGAGATGGCTCCCCCGGACCACGGACGAGACGGAAAGCGGCTCTCACTTGGATCGCCTCAAGATCCAGGATTGCGCCTCACTTAGGGAAGCGCTGAGGAGGGCTTATCCAGAGGCCGTCCGGCACTGTGCATCAGGGACGCCCATGAAGGGGCTCACCTGCACAGACATGGGAAGCAGGCCAGGGGGTCAGTCCGGCAGTGCGGTTCCCACTCGGGGGCCTGCCGGCGCTGGTGGGATTATTCGGGGATGCGGGATCTTGAGGATGTGCGGGCGCGGATCGATGCGGTCGATGGGGAGCTGGTGCGGCTGCTGGCGGAGCGGCAGGGGCTGGTGAAGGCGGCGGCCGCGTTCAAGGAGGACGAGGGGGCGGTGCGGGCGCCGGGGCGGGTCGAGCAGGTGGTGGCGCTGGCCCGGGAACGGGCCGTGGCGGCGGGGCTGGAGCCCGCGGTGGCGGAGGCCGTCTGGCGGGCGATGGTGGGGGCGTTCATCGAGCTGGAGCTGGACGAGCACCGGGCCTAGGTGCGCGAGTGGCGGCGGCGGACGAGGCGGCGGGAGCGCCGGGCCGGGGGGAGCCACTTGGTGCGGAACCACATCTGGATCTGGGCGCCGCCGAGGACGGAGCGGTGGATGCGGAGGTGGCCGCCGGTGGCCTCGGCGGCGCGGCGGGCGATGTCGAGGCCGAGGCCGGTGGAGCCGCCGCCGCTGCGGCCGCGCTCGAGGGCGGTGTCGGGGTCGGCGATGCCCGGGCCGGCGTCGGCGACGAGGATGCCGGTGAGGCCCTTGCCGACGTGGAGGGTGACGGCGAAGTCGGTGCCTTCGGCGGTGTGGCGGAAGACGTTGCCGAGGAGGGCGTCGACGGCGGCGGCGAGTTCGGTGGCCGGGACGGGGAGGGCGGCCGGGCGGTCGGCGCCGATGAGTTCGCAGGAGCGGCCCTCGTCCTCGGCGAGTACGGACCAGAACGCGACGCGCTCGCGCAGGACCTTGGCGGCGTCGCAGGAGCCGCGGGCGGTGGGGCGGCGGACGGTGCGGATGATCAGGTCGATCTCGTGCTCCAGCCGGCCGACGGCGTCGCGGGTCTGGTCGGCGACCGGGCCGTTGCCCAGCGCCTCGGCGTTGAGGCGGAGGGCGGCGAGGGGCGTGCGGAGGCGGTGCGAGAGGTCGGCGGCCATCTCGCGTTCGGCGGCGAGGAGCTGGACGACGTGGTCGGCCATCGCGTTGAACGCCAGGCCGGCCTCGACGAGTTCGGGCGGGCCGTCGGGTTCGATGCGGACGCCGAGGTCGCCGTCGCCGAACTGGCCCGCGGCCTCGGCCAGCCGCCGGGTGGAACGGATCATGCGGGCGCCGAGCCGGTCGGCGACGGCGACCGAGCCGGCGACGAGGGCGGCGGCGACCGCGGTCATGACGAGCCAGGCGTTCCAGACGCCGCGGGTCAGGTCGGCGTCGGGGATGTAGACCTCGACGACCGCGGTGCGCCCGGCGTCCAGGGAGACGGGCTGGAGGAGGGCGTGGCCGCCGTTGACGCGGGCGGTGTACGAGCGGCCGCGGCGGGCGGCCTCGGTGACCTGGTCGAGGCGGGCCCGGTCGCCGTCGCCGGACGCCTGCGGGACCACGGTGTTGTCGGGCATGTGGACGGCCATCCGGCGGGCGGCGCCGGCCTGCGAGCTGGCGACGGCGCGTTCGAGGGCGCCGGGGTCCTCGGTGACGACGAGGACGGGCCCGAGCGCGCTCGCCTGGCGTTCGGCGGCGGTGAGGGCGCGGTCGCGGGCGATCTCCCGGACGGTCAGCGCGAGCGGGATGAGGAACGCGAGGGCGACCATGGAGGTGACCGCCAGGGACACCAGGACGAGGGTGCGTCTCATGGCTTTCCGGGGTCCGCCAGCCGGACGCCGACACCGCGGACGGTGTGCAGGTAGCGCGGTTTCGCGGCGGTCTCGCCGAGTTTGCGGCGCAGCCACGACAGGTGGACGTCGATGGTCTGGTCGTCGCCGTACGCCTGCCGCCAGACCTCGGCGAGGAGTTCGCGGCGGGCGACGACGCGGCCTGGGCGGGCGGCGAGGTAGGCGAGCAGGTCGAACTCGCGGCGGGTGAGTTCGAGGGCGTTGCCGTCGAGCGCGGCCTCGCGCCGGTCGAGGTCGATGTGGAGGCCGCCGACGCGGATCTCGGCGGTGGGGCCGGACCGCGCCGCGCGGCGTAACACGGCGGACAGGCGCGCGTTGAGGTGCTCGGCGGAGAACGGTTTGATGAGGTAGTCGTCGGCGCCGGCGTTCAGGAGCCGCACGATCTCGGGCTCGTCCTCGCGCGCGGTCGCGATGATGACCGGTACGTCGGAGATGCCGCGGAGCATCTTCAGCACTTCGGCGCCGTCGAGGTCGGGCAGCCCGAGGTCGAGTATGACCACGTCGGGGGGTGCCTGGGTCACCTCGCGCAGCGCGTCCATCGCCGTCCCGACGCTGCGCACGACGTGCGACCGCTGACTCAGCTCCCGGATGAGGGCCGTCCGGACGTTAGCGTCGTCCTCCACCACGAGCACACTCGCCATGCCCGAACCGTATGCCACCATGTGCCCATGCGTCGCGCAATGTCGTACGTTGCGCCCTGGGCGATGGTCACGGCGCTGGCCGTGGCGCTGTCGTGGCTGGGCGTACGCGATGTCGTGCGGGGCGCGATCTCCGACCGCTCGTCGCCGCCGCCCGTCACCGGACCGGTCATCCACGGCAGCCCGTCACCGCCGGGCAGCGTCGGCACGGCGGCGGCCCGGCCGAGCCCGCGGGAGACTCCGCGGAGATCCCCGGAGGAGAAGGAGACCGCGTCGGGCACCGCCAAGCCGTCCCCGAGCAGGCGGCACGGGAACGTGCGCAGCTACTCGACGCGCGGCGGCCGGGCCGCGCTGGCGGTCTCCGAGCGGCGGGTGCAGCTGGTGTCGGCCACGCCGAACGCCGGGTACGAGACCCGCGTGACCGAGAACGACGGCTGGCTGCGGGTCGACTTCCTCGCGGACCGGCGGACGTCGTCGGTCATCGCGAGCTTCTACAACCACAGGCCGACCGTCGAGGTGTACGAGTACGGCTCCCGCGCCTAGTCAGGTCGCGGCGACGGTGACCGTGACCTCGGGGCGCTCCTCGAACGCGGCGAGGCGTCCGGCGTCGGCGCCGGAGTCGGTGATGAGGGTCCACGGCCGGTCGAGCGGCGTCCACCAGTGGCTCTCGGCGCGGCCGAGCTTGCTCGCGTCGGCGAGCACGCAGACCTCGCGGGCCTGCTCGACCATGAGGCGTTTGAGCGCGGCCTGCTCGGCCGTCCCCTCGCACACGCCGCGGCCCGCGACGACGCCGTCGGCGCCGAGGAAGACCGTGTCGGCGGTGATGCCGCGCAGCGCGCTCTCCGCGATGGGCCCGATCATGCCGAGGCTGATGTGCCGTACGGCGCCGCCGAGCGCGACGAGTTCGACGCCGGCGCTCTCGGCGAGCGCGTCCAGCGTCGTGAGGCCGTTGGTGACGACCGTGATGCCGGTCCAGGACGCCAGCCGGGACGCCAGCGCGCCGACCGTCGTGCCCGCGTCCAGCAGCAGCACGCCGCCGGGCCGCACGTGCTTCTCGGCCGCCTCGGCGATCGCGGCCTTCTGCGCGAGCGCGAGCTTCTCGCGCTCGTGCAGGGACTGCTCGCCGGGCGCGGCCGACAGCGCGCCGCCGTACGTGCGGACGATCGCGCCCTCGTCGCTGAGCAGCTGCAGGTCGCGCCGGATGGTGGACAGGGACACCGCGAACGTCTCGGCCAGCTCCTCCACCCGCACGGGCCGCTCCCGGAGGGCCCGCGCGATCCGGGCGCGGCGCTCTTCAGCTCTCACGGCCCCCATTGTGCTCCGTCCGGGAGGGTGCGAGGTCGACGGCCTGGCGCAGCGCCTCCAGCATGCTCTCGTGGTCGGCGCGGCCGGTGCCGGCGATGTCGAACGCGGTGCCGTGGTCGACGCTGGTGCGGATGACGGGCAGCCCGACGGTGATGTTCACGCCGGCCTCCAGGCCCATCACCTTGACCGGGCCGTGGCCCTGGTCGTGGTACATCGCGACGACCAGGTCGAAGTCGCCCCGCACGGCGCGGAAGAACACCGTGTCGGCGGGCAGCGGCCCGCGCGCGTCGATGCCGTCGGCGCGCAGCCGCTCGATCGCCGGGACGACCTTCTCCTCCTCCTCGCCCTGCCCGAACAGGCCGTTCTCGCCCGCGTGCGGGTTGATACCGCACACCGCGATGCGCGGCTCGGCGATCCCGGACTTGACGAGGGTGGCGTGGCCGCGCCGCACGGTGCGCTCCACCAGGCCCGGCTCGATCCGGCGCACCGCGTCGACCAGGCCGATGTGGGTGGTCACGTGGATGACGCGCAGCTTGGGCGCGCTCAGCATCATCGACACCTCGTCGGTGCCGGTGAGCTCGGCGAGCAGCTCGGTGTGCCCCGGGTACCGGTGGCCGGCCGCGTGCAGCGCCTCCTTGTTGAGCGGCGCGGTGCAGATCGCGTCGATGCGCCCGGCCGTGGCGAGCTCGACGGCGCGCTCGATGAACCGGTACGCGCCCTCCCCCGCCACCGGGCTCAGCCTCCCGAACGGCAGGTCGTCCGGCACGCAGTCGAGGTCGACGACCTCGATGACGCCCTCGGCGTAGGTGGCGTCCTCGGGGCCGGCGACGGTCTCGATCGCGACCGGCTCGCGCACGATCTCGGCGGCCCGGCGCAGCCGCGCCGCGTCCCCGATGACCAGCGGCCGGGCGATCCGGCGGACCTCCGGCGCGGCCAGCGCCCGCACGATGATCTCGGGCCCGACGCCCGCCGCGTCCCCCATGGTGATCCCGACGATCGGGCGTTCCATCCGTGCTCTCCTCGGTTCTCGTCGTCAGTTCTCGTCAGGCCGTCGCGCGTACGGCGCGCACCACGCGCGCCAGTGTCGCGGGGTCGCCGAACGCCCCCGCCTTGGTGATGAACAGCGTGCCCGTCCCCTGGACTCGGCCGGCCACGACGCCGGGCTCCGGCTCGCCGGCCGGCCACAGTTCGGTGGCGCCCAGTTCCAGCAGTACGGCCCGCGCGGTCTCGCCGCCGGTCGCCAGCAGGATCCCGGCGCCGCCCGCCGCGCCCGCCGCCGCGGCGGCCAGCGAACGGGCCGTCGCGTAGGCGCGGTCCCGGTCGACCGGGGCGTCCGGGTCCACCGACAGGACCACGTCGCCGGCCTTGAGCCCGTTCCGGACGGCCTCCGCGGCGGCCGCGGCGTCGTGGGCGCCGGGCGCGACGGTCACCGGCGTCCAGCCCTCGGCGACCAGCGTCGCCCGCTGGTCCCGGGCGAGGCCGGAGTAGCTGCCGATGACCGCGAGCGCCGGGCCGGCCGGCGCCCGCACGGCGGCCGGTTCGGCCGGGCCGGCGGTGCGCGCCAGCGCGGCCGTGACGCCGCCGGATCCGACCAGCAGCGTGCCCTCCCCGGCCGCGGCGCAGACCGCCTCCAGGTCGGCCATGGTCTCGCCGTCGCAGACGACGGCCGCCAGGCCGTCCGCGCGTGCTTGCGCGAAACGCGCAGCCAGGTCGCCGCCCCGTACCGCGCCGAGGTCGAGGCGCCGCGCGGTCAGGCCCGCCGCCGCGAGCAGCGCGGCCACGTCTCCCCCGTACCGGCGCCCGGGCAGCGGCTCCCCGCCGACCCGCACGATCCCGGCGGCCACGGTCCGGCCGGTCGCCGGGAACGCCGGCGCGACCACCGCGAGCGGCCCGCCCGCCGCGGCGACCGCGGCCGCGATCTCGGGGCCGGCGTTGCCGCGCAGGGTCGAGTCGATCTTCTTCACGATCCGGGCGCCGTCCGCGATCCCCCTGGTCACGGCCTTGGCCACGCGCTCGGTGGCGACGTCCTCGGGCGAGTACCGGCTGTCGGTGTCCACCGCCACGGCCCGCGCCCGCGGCCACGCGCTCTCCAGCGCGACGGCCGTGCTCATCCGCGCCGCGAACGGCACCGCGCTGTCGGCCGCCCCCGTGAGGTCGTCCGCCACGATCACGATCTCCGTCATGACACGGCCTCCACCGGCTCGCCCGCCGCCTCCTCGCGGCGCTTGACGCGATTGGCCCACCAGGCCGTGATGATCGGGACGACGATCGCGGTCACCACGACCGACGCCGCGACCAGCACGGTGGCGTGCGCGGCCGCCTCCTTGTACGCCGGGTTCGCGCTGGCGACGATCGCCGGCACCGCCGCCGCGTTCCCTGCGGTCGAGGCCGCCGCGAGGCCCGCGACGCCCGTCCCGCCGGTGAGCCGGTCGGCGGTGAACAGCAGCGTCCCGCTGAACGCGACCACCGCCAGGCCGAGGCCCAGGCCGAGCAGCCCGGCCGTCCACACGCTCTTGAGGTCGATGCTGCAGCCGAGCGCGAACGCGAAGAACGGGATCAGCACCGGCGTGGCGCCGCCCAGCCACTTGCGCAGGTCGTGGTCCAGATTGCCGAGGATCGCGCCGACCAGCAGCGGCAGCAGCGCGCCCACGAGGGTCTGCCACGGGAACGCCGACAGCCCGGCGATGCCCAGCGTGACCATGGTGAGGAACGGCCCGGACTCGATCGTCAGGATGGAGTACGCGGCGACGTCCTTCGGCTTGCCGAACTGCCCCATCAGCGCCATGTAGAGGCCGCCGTTGGTGTCGTTCATGGCCGCGACCACGGCCAGCGTGGACAGCCCGGCGAAGAAGCCCGAGCTGACCGGCGCCTCGCCGAGCAGCCGCCCGAGGACCAGCCCGACCAGGATGGACGCGACGACCTTGGCGCCGAAGAGCGCGCCGCCCTTCTTCAGGATGTACGGCGTCGAGCGGATGTCGATGCTCGCGCCCATGCACACGTAGAAGACCGCGAGGATCGTCAGCGAGCCGCTGAACAGCGCCCCGGTGAACGAGCCGAAGTACTCGCCCGCGCCGGGGAACAGCGTGTACACCACGGCGCCCAGCAGCAGCGGAACGATCATCATGCCGCCGGGGACCCGCTCCACGGTCGCTTTGATGGGGATCTGCATCGCACTCTCCGTACCCGTCGGCCGCGCCCTGGCGCGGCCCGCCTCCCTCGTTTCCCCCGAGTGCCGTCATGCTACTGCGCGTTTTGCGCATCTAGGTCCAGTGAGTGCGCGAAACGCGCAGAATTTACCATGCGAGAGTTACGGGTGATCTTGGGATTCTGCGCGTCGCGCGCAGATCATGCAGGGCGTCGCGGTCGGCGGTGAACGGAGCGCCGGGGCCGCTGTATCAGTCCGGCCGGGAGGCTAGAAGCGCGGCATCACGAACATGGCGGTGGCCTCGACGGTCGTCCTGCCCTCGGGGTCGATGACGCGGCCCTCGCACCAGGACTTGCGGCCGTCGGCCCCGGTCGCCTTCGCCTCGGCGGCCAGCGGGACGCCGTACGGCGTCGGCCGCCGGTAGCGCAGGTCGAGGGTGGCGGTCATGCCGGGGGTGCCGTTGGCGGACGCCGCCATGCCGAGCAGCTGGTCGAGGATCATCGCCGAGACACCGCCGTGCACGAACGTGGGCGGGCCCTCGTAGACGCCGTTCAGCGTGAACTCGGCCCGCGCCGTGCCGTCCGGCAGGATCTCGACGTCGAGCGGCGGGGCGATCGGGTTGAGCGGCCCGGTCACCGGGCTGGCCAGCTGGCGGAAGATGCCGTCCCGGCCGGCCTGGGCGATCGGCGGGTGCGGGCGGCGCGGGTCGGCCGACAGCCGCTCGGTGAGCGCGGCGATCTCGGCGGACACGGCGGCCAGCTCGTCCTCGGCGGCGCCGGTGTGCACGACGACCTCGTTCAGCGCGCGGACCCGCTCGGCCAGCACGGCCAGCGCCGCGACCTGCGACTCCGCCAGCGAGTGCTGCTCGCGCTCCAGATGCACCCGCGCCATCGCCGCCCCGGCCCCGCTCATGGGTCTCCCTCGTCTCACTACCGAACTGAATTCTATGGGGCGGAGATGTCTGGATCGTTGCCGTGAGGGTGGCTTTGGTCACGTCCAGTCGACGGTTTCCAGTTCGCCGAGGTCGGTCAGGGCGATCCGGTCGTCGGCGGCCAGGACGCGGACGACCTCGGCCGCCTCGTCGAGGGTGGCGTACCGGCCGTACGAGCAGCCCGCGTCCGGGTCGGGCGTCTCCAGCCAGAACCGCGGGCCCGCGTCCCACATCCCCTGCACCACGGCGCCCGACCGGCCCTGGCAGGTGATGAAGTTGTCACCGGCCGGGACCAGCTCGTACAGCAGGCCGCGGAACTCCTCGAACGACATCGGCACCGGATCGTCCTCGCCGCGGTCGCGGGTGTAGTCGCAGTACGTCACGGTCAGCCGCGCCCCCGCGGCGGGCTCCGGCGTCTCCGGCGAGCGCGCCAGGTGGGCGTAGCGGCGGCGGCGCCAGGTCAGCGGGAGGTGGATGCGGGTGGTCACCTCGCCGTCCCACTCGACGGCCAGGCCGCGCCCGCGCAGCGCCGCCACCGCCCGCTCCCCGATCTCGGCGGCGCCGGCGTCCGCGTCGTCGCCGAACGTCCCGTACGACAGGAACAGCCCCTCGCCGCGGGCGGCCGCGTCGACGTCCTGGCGGTGGCAGAACACGTACCCGCGGGCCGCGGCGCCGCCCGGCACCGCGCCGGCGATCCCGCTCGTTCCGCAGCTCTGGCAGCAGGTGAAGTCGGCGCGGGCCACGATCCCGGCCACGTCCAGATCGCGGAACGCGGCCAGCAGCCGCTCGGCGTCCAGCGGCTCGCCGCCCCATTCCCCCTGCTCGCGGTCGTACGCGGCGAACTCCGCCCGGACCAGCTCCGCGACCGCCTCCCGGCCGGCGGTGCCCTCCAGGCTCGCGCGCGCGTCGGCCAGGATGGTCTCGTAGTCGTCCTCGCCCCGGGCCAGCGCGACGCGGACGCGTTCCCGGAGCAGGCTGTGCAGCGATCCGTCGACCATCCCCGCAGTATGGCAACCGGCACCGCCATCGGGCACCCGGACGGATCAGCCGGGCGGATCAGCCGGGCGGATCAGCCAGGCGGATCAGCCAGGCGGATCAGCCGGACGGGTCAGCCGGACGGGTCAGCCGGGCGGGTCGTCCGGCGGCGCCTCGCCCAGCGCGAGCCGGACGGCCTCGTCGACGTCGAGCCCCATCCCGAGGCCGTGCAGCTCGGCGAACCGCCGCGAGCCCAGCTCGGCGCGGACGCGGTCCTCCAGCTCGCGGTGCGCCTCCTCCAGCTCGGGCGCGCCGAGCCGCGGGACGCCGACCTTCTCGGGGTAGCGGGAGGCGGCGCCGAGCAGGACGGCCGCCTCCTCGTGCCGGTGCGCGCGGGCGGACAGCCAGCCCAGCATCTCGAAGCAGTTGGTGAGCCCGGCCGGGTCCTCCATCCGCCGGAACATCTCCAGGCCGGCGCGCAGCTCGGCGGCGCAGCGGCCGCCGTCGTCCATGAACCAGTAGGCCAGCGCCTTGACGTAGCCGACCCACGACCGGATCCAGCTCTCGGTCGGGGCGTCCTTGAGGAGCAGCAGCGCCTCGTCGCACTCGGCCAGCGCCCGCTCCGGATCGCCGCTCCGGGAGCGGTGGAAGCCGCGGAGCACGCGCAGCATGACCAGGTCGGGAAGCAGGTCCTGGCCGGTCATGATCCGCAGGGCCTCGTCGAAGGCGGCGTCGGCGCGTCCGGTGTCGCCCATGAACGTGGCCGCGGCGCCGAGCGTGCGCTGCGCCCGCGCGTAGCCGGCGGTGTCGCCGGTCCGCTCGAAGTACTTCAGGGACTCGCCGATCATCGGCAGCGCCTCCGGCGAGTCGCCCTGGTTGGTCCGCAGGTACGCGGTCTGCCACAGCGCCTCGGCGCTCTCCGGTCCCGGTTCGCTCACCAGCCGCAGGCCGCGGTCGAGCCAGTAGCGGCCCTCGGTGAAGCGCGACCGGCACAGCCACGTCCGCCACAGCGCGCCCGCCATGGCCAGCCCGGCCCGCGCCTCGCCCGGCACGGTGAAGCAGAACTCCAGCGCGGCGCGCAGGTTGTCGCGCTCGGTGTCCATCCGCCGCACCCACGACAGCTGCCCGTCGGTCATCCACGCCGCCGCGGCCCGGCGCGCCAGCCGCGCCAGGCAGTCGCGGTGCCGGACCAGGAGCGGCCGGACGTCCTCCACCCGCTCCAGCCAGACCGCGCCGTACTCGCGCAGCGTGTCGAGCATGTCGTAGCGGTCGCCCGCCACCCGCTGGACGATCGACTTCTCGGCCAGCCCGGCCAGGCAGGCGGCGACGCCGTCCGGGTCGAGCCGGTCGTCGCCGCACACCTCGACCGCCATGGCCAGGTCGAACCCGCCGGCGAACACCGACAGCCGGGCCCACAGCAGGCGTTCGAGCGGGGCGCACAGCTCGTGGCTCCAGCCGACCGTGGTGCGCAGCGTCTGGTGCCGGACGTCCTCGGCGCCGGCGCTCTCCAGCGTCCAGAACAGGCCGTCGACCCGGCGGACGAGGCGTTCGAGCGGCAGCGACCGCAGCTGCGCGGCGGCCAGCTCGATCGCCAGCGGGATGCCGTCCAGGCGGCGGCACAGCAGCGCGACGTCGGGCAGCACCTCGTCGGTGAGCGTGAACCCGGGCACCGCCTCGGCGGCGCGCCGCGCGAACAGCTCGACCGCGGCCGGCGGCCCGTCACCGGGCGGGTCGGTGACCTCCGGCACCGCGAGCGGCGGCACCTCCAGGACGGCCTCGCGGGCCACGCCCAGCTGCTGCCGCCCGGTGGCCAGCACCCGCAGCCCCGGGCAGTCGACCAGCAGCGACCGCACCAGCGCGGCGCACGCGGGGACGAGGTGCTCGCAGGTGTCCAGGATGAGCAGGAACCGCTTGCCGCGCAGCGCCCGGGTGAGCAGCCCGACGGCCGAGGGCGCCGACCCGTCGCGCACGCCCATCGCCTCGGCGACCGTGTCGGCCAGCAGGTTGGGGTCGCGGACGCCGGACAGCTCCACCATGCAGACGCCGTCGGGGAAGCGCCCGCCGACCTCGTGCGCGGTGCGCAGCGCGAGCCGGGACTTGCCCACGCCGCCCGGCCCGGTCAGCGTGACCAGCCGCGTTCGCGCGAGCGCGTCCCGCACGTCCGACAGCTCGCGCTCCCGCCCCACGAAACCGGTCGTCTCCGGAGGAACGTCGCTCAGGGTCCCGCCCACCCTCGTGGCCTCTCTGCCGACTGTGCCCTTAAGTATGCGCCCGCCCACCGACGGTTCCCAGAGACTTCCGCGATCGCGGCGCCGAAACGCGCCCGCACGCCCCCGGCCCGTCGTCCTACCCCCGGGCCCGCTCCAGGAGGGTCCGCAGGATGGGCTCGGTGTGGGTCCACAGGACCGCGCCGCCGATCCCCGGGACGAGATGCCGCTCGGCCCCCGGGATGCGGGCGGCTAGGGCGGCCCCGTTGTCGGGCGAGTGCGCGGTGTCCTGCGCGCCGTACCAGAGGTCGACGGGGACGGCGATGCCGCCGAGGTCGAACGGCCAGCGCCCCATGGCCAGGACGGTGTCGCGCGCGTACCCGGCGGGCCCCTGGGCGAAGGCGTCCTCCAAGGCCTCGCGGTACGCGGCCGCGAAGCCGGGGGCCCGGTAGACGGCGAGGTCGGATTCCGGGGACGAGGCCATGACCATGTCCCACATCGCCCGCGGGGTGAAGCGCGCGAACGTCTCCTCCGCCGCGGCCGGGTCGGCGGCGGTGAGCTCGACCAGCTCGCGCAGGCCGGCGGGCAGCGCGGCCGGCTCGGCGGCGATCTCATCCGAGCCGGAGACGACGGCCAGCGCGCTCACGGCGCCGGCGGCGGCGCACGCGAGGGCGAACGGGGCGCCCTGGGAGTTGCCGGCCATGGCGGGCCGGCCCAGCCCGCGCAGGGCGCACAGGTCGCGGACGTCCTGGACGAAGCCCGCGAACGTCCGTCCGGGCGCGGGCGTCGAGGCACCGAGCCCGGGCCGGTCCAGGACGATGAGCCGGACGGCGGGAGCGGCGGGCCCGTCGAGGGCGGCCGTGCCGAGCCGGCGGGTGGTGGCGGCGCCCGGAGACAGCAGCACGGGCGGCGCGCCGGGCGGCCCCCACTCGCTCCAGGCGAGGTCGCGGCCGTCGGGCAGCCTGGTCGTTCCGAGGCGGTCGGGGGCGGTGAGGCGGAGGGTCATGGGGATTCGATCGCGTCCAGTGGTCGTTGCGGCGTTCCAGCAGAGATACCAGGATGGAGCGTTCCGCGCTGGTGAATTACGCCGCCGGAACGCGCTCGGCGCCGGGCCGAGCCGATCCGCGCCGGTGCGCCGTCACGCGCGGGACAGCGAGCCGGTGACCGTCCAGGTGTTGCCCTGCGAGCTGCCGGTGTAGCTGAAGTGCAGGGTGCCGGCGGGCTCGCGGGTCAGCGTGGTGGTGCCGGTGTCCACGCAGGCCGCGGCGCCCGAGGTGATCCGCTCGTTCAGGGTGAGGGAGGTGCCGCCGGGCTTCCCGATCAGCGTCACGACGCCCGAGCAGCCGTGCTCCGGGTAGCCGACCCGTCCCTGGCGGGCGCCTTCGGGCAGGGTCAGCTCGACCGGGAACTCCTTGCCGTCGTTCTGGCGCACCTGGCCCGACCAGGAGCCGGCGAACGCGGCGGGGAAGCCGGGGCGGTCCGGTTCGTCCGGCGGGTCCTGGGAGGACGGCGGGTCCTGCGGCCCCGGGTTCTGCGGCGTGTTCCGGCCGCCGTCGCGGCCGGGGACGGTGGCCGTGGCGGTGCGGACCGTGGTCGCCGGCGGGGCCGCCGTGCCGGAGCCGGTGCCGCCGGGCGAGCCGCGGCCCGACAGCGCGAGGACGGTGACCGTGACGGCCACCGCGACCGCGATCACCGCGCCGGACACGGCGACGGCGGCCGGTCTTCCCTTTTCCGTGATCAGGTGGTCGGCATTGCCCGTTCCTTACCCTGAGGGCGGGGAGTATGCGTGCGGCCTCGCCCGTACGGGGATCCGTAA
>NZ_JBEZWH010000053.1:0-55991 GCF_040703975.1 Spirillospora sp. NPDC029432 | reverse complement strand
ATCGGGTTGCCGACCAGGTGCGCGCGGCCCGGATCGATGCCCTCGGCCGCCAGGTGGCCGATCGCCTCGGGGCTGGTGACCAGGCACAGCTGCGAGAGCTGGTCGGTCAGGCGCCGGTTGACCTCCTCGGGCATGGTCATGTCGAAGCTGCGCAACCCGGCCTCCACATGCGCGACCGGGATGTGCAGCTTGGCCGCGACCAGCGCGGCGGCGATCGTCGAGTTCACGTCGCCGTACACGACGACGAGTCCGGGCGCGCGGCGCAGGAACTCGCCCTCCAGGCCCGTCATCAGCGCGGCGGTCTGGGCGGCGTGGCCGCCGGAGCCGACGCCGAGGTTGACGTCGGGCTCGGGCAGGCCCAGCTCGCGGAAGAAGATCTCCGACATCTTCTCGTCGTAGTGCTGGCCGGTGTGGACCACCGCCTGCGCGGCCCCGCGGGCCGCCAGCGCGTCGATCACCGGCGCCGCCTTGACGAAGTTCGGGCGTGCGCCGAGCACATGGAGGATGATCATTTCGTTCCCTGCCATCAGTAGGCGCCCTGGCCGCGGACCACGGCGGCGATCGTCTTCCAGAGGATCTGGGTGTCGAGGGCGAGCGACCAGTTCTCGATGTAGCGCAGGTCCAGCCGAACGGCCTCGTCCCAGGGGAGGTCGGAACGGCCGCTGACCTGCCACAGCCCGGTCATCCCGGGCTTGACCGCGAGCCGCCGGTGGACGTCCTCGCCGTACCGGTCGACCTCGTCCGGCAGCGGCGGGCGCGGGCCCACCAGGGACATCTCGCCGCGCAGCACGTTGACCAGCTGCGGCAGCTCGTCCAGCGAGAAACGGCGCAGCCGGCCGCCGAGCCGGGTGACGCGGGGGTCGTCGCGGAGCTTGAACAGGACGCCGTTGCGCCCGCCCGCCGTCGCCACCTCGTCGCGGCGGCGGTCGGCGCCGACGACCATCGTGCGGAACTTCAGCATCCGGAACCGGTGCCCGCCGCGGCCGACGCGCTCCTGCGCGTAGAGCGCCGGCCCCGGGTCGTCGACCCGGATGAGCAGGGCCATCAGCCCCCAGAGCGGGCCGAGCAGGACGAGCGCGGCGGCGGCCACGGCCCGGTCGAACATGCCCTTGAACACGCGCCGGACGCCGGCGAGCTCGGGGTGGTCGACGTGCAGGAGGGGCAGCCCGGCGACCGGGCGGATCGTGGTGCGCGGCCCGGCGATGTCGAGCAGCGCGGACGCGACCAGCAGCTCGGTGTCGTTCTTCTCCAGCCGCCACGCCAGCCGGCGCAGCTCGACGCCGGCCAGCTCGGGGCAGGCGAGCACCGCGACGGTCTCCGCGCCGGTCCGCGCCACGACGTCGGCGACCTCGTCCAGCCGGCCCTCGACCGGTACGCCGCCGAGCAGGTCCGCGGTGCCGTCACCGGCCGGCAGGCAGGCGGCCACGATCCGCATCCCGTGGTACGGGGCGCGGCCGAACTCGCGGATCAGCTCGTCCACCGCCTCGCGGTGCCCGGCGGCCACGACCCGGCGCAGGCAGTCGCCGCGCCCCCGCCGCCGGTGCAGGCCCTTGCGCAGGTGGTAGCGGCCGGCGAGGGTCAGCGCCGTGACCAGCGGCAGCGCGATGACCACGTAGCCGCGGGCGACCTCGGCCTTGGTGGCGTACGAGGCGATCGCCACCGCGGCGGTGAGGCTGATCCCCGCGTTCAGGATGCGGCGGTACTCGTCGGACCCGATCCCGAAGAACCGGGGGTCGTACGCGCGGGCCGCCGCCGCCCAGCCGACCCACAGCAGCGGCAGGCCGGCCGCCAGCACGACGTCCGGCCGGTACGCGAGAGTCTGGTCTCCGAAACGGAACACGAAACCGGCGAGGCCGGCCGTGAGTGCACAGCAGAAATCCACGGCAATGGCGAGGCGAACATAGCGTGAAACCCACCCGTCGCGCCCCGCCGCCCGCCTTCCCCGGTCGGGCCGAACACCCGTGCCGGTATGGCCGATGACGCTCACCCGGTCATCCCCCGTCACCCTCTCCGTTGCCAGAAAGAACATTGACCGACCCGTTAAGCTTCCAGTCGACGATGGTAAAAGGAAGTTAAAAGGCCGACTCCGGACAGGGCCGGGATCGCGAAGTGGATCAGTAATACGTGGTCAATAGCGATGCCGGTGGCCGGATTCGGACGAGAAAGCGGCGGCGCCGGATGCCGCACTTAGCCTTACGCGCATGTTCGACACCGCCGGGCAGGTTCGATGAAGGCGTCCGGCCGCATGCCCGGCCGCCGTACCGCGCCGGCGGCGGCCGCGGCGGCGGCCGTCGCCGCGGTGGCCGTCACCGCCCTGCTGTTCCCGCGCGGTGACGGCGGGGCGGGCGGCGGCGCCGGGACCGGCGCGGGAGCGGGCGGGCTGGACCTCGCCCGCGCCGGAACGCTGCTCTTCCGCAACGCGGCGCCGGGCCCGGAGGGCGGCCGGATGGCGAGCGTGCCGGTCACGGCGCCCGGCGGCACCCGCACCGTCAGCGACCTGCCGTGCGTCCGCGTCCACGCCAGGAACGGCACGGGCGCCTGCCTCACGGTCGAGCGCGGCGCCCACACGCAGGCGTACGCGCTCGCCCTGGACCGGCGCGGTGCGGTCACGCGGAAGATCCCGATCCCGGGCTCCCCGAGCCGGGCGCAGGTGTCGCCCAGCGGCCGGATGATCTCCTGGACGGTGTTCGTCAGCGGCGACTCGTACGCCGGCGCGAACCTGTCGACCCGCACCGGGATCCTGGACACCAGGACCGGCCACGTCATCCCCGACCTGGAACGCTTCACGCTGCTCCAGGACGGCAGGCCGAACACGTCCGTCGACCTCAACTACTGGGGCGTGACGTTCACCGGCGACGACGACCGCTTCTACGCCACCGCGAAGACGAAGGGCGTGACCTACCTGGTGCAGGGCCGGGTCAGCACGCAGGCGATGTGGACGGTGCGGACCAACGTCGAGTGCCCGTCGCTGTCGCCGGACGGGACGCGGCTGGCGTTCAAGAAGGCGACCGGTGACCCATCCCGGCCATGGCGGCTGCACGTGCTGGAGCTGCGCGGCATGAAGGAGACCGCGCTGGCCGAAACCGCGTCGATCGACGACCAGGTGATCTGGATGGACGGGCGGAGCGTCGCGTACGGGCGGCTGCGCGGCCGGTCCACCGAGATCTGGACGGTCCCGGCCGACGGCACCGGCGCGCCCCGGATCTTGCTGGCCAGCGCCTTCTCGCCGGCCGTGATCCGCTGATCCGGCGGCCCCCGCGGCGCACCCCGGAACCGGATTCTGTAGTCGCCCGCATTCGGTGCGCAACAATTTCGGCAGGGCGACTATTCGGCGAATTTCCACTGGTCTGGCGTGCCGATTCCGGCCAGTTCACACGCCGCTCTGTCCAAAGTAGGCCACTTGACCAGGTGGCTTTTCCCGGTAGAACGGTCGCAATATTGGGCCGTCACGGGGAGCCGTTCGGGGAGATGCGTTGAGTCGACTGCACGCATTGCGTAATCGTTTCGTGGACGCACCGGGTTCTCTCGGGGCGCGCTACCGCGCCCGCCGCTGGGATTGGCTGTGCGCCGCCTTTCCGGGGCTGGACCGGATGTCGGTCATCGATCTGGGCGGCACCGCCGAATCCTGGCACCGCGCCCCGGTACGGCCGGCCCGCGTGCACATCGTGAACCTGGAGAAGCCGCCGGCGGATCCGCCGCCCTGGCTGCGCGCCGACCACGCCGACGCGTGCGAGCTGCCGGAGGAGATCCTGGCCGGCGGGTACGACCTGGTGATCTCCAACTCGGTGCTGGAGCACCTGGGCGGGCACGCGCGCCGCCGGATGTTCGCCGCCGCGGTGCACCGGCTCGCCGACCGGCACTGGGTGCAGACGCCGTACCGGTACTTCCCGGTCGAGCCGCACTGGGTCTGCCCCGGCATGCAGTTCCTGCCGCCGCCGGCGCGGGCGACCGTGGCGCGGCACTGGCCGCTGGTCCACACGCCGCCCGAGGACCGGGCCGCGGCGCTGCGCGCGGTACTGGACGTGGAGCTGCTGAGCCGTACCGAGATGCGGGAGTACTTCCCGCACTCGCGGATCGTCGGCGAGAAGGTCGCCGGGCTCACCAAGTCGCTGATCGCGGTGAAGCGCTCGTGAACCTCGACACCCCCCGGCTGCGGGCCCTGGACGCGACGGACGCGGCCGCCCGCGAAGTGATCGGCGGGCTGCTGGCGCAGGCGGTGCGCGGCCTGCCCCGGATGCGGTCGGCACCCGACGGCGGCGGCGATGACGGGGCCGCCCCGTTCGTCTTCACCATGCGCGGCGAGCCCGGCGGGAACGGCGCCGTACCGGCCGGGCGGAGCCTGCGGTACGCGGCGATCGTGGCGCTCGGCGCGCGGCTGCTGCCCGAGGACGGGCAGCGCGCGGCGCTGGGCGGGCGGACGGCCGCCGAGCTGGCCGGGGTGCTGCTGGCCCGGCTGAAGGACACCGGGGCGCGGGCCGTCACCTCGCTCGGCGACATCGCGCTGGTGTGCTGGGCCGCGGCGGAGACCGGGCACGACGGGCTGCCCCAGGCGCTCGAACGGCTCGCCGGCGCCGACCGCCCCGGCCGCGGGCCGGTGTACACCGTGGACGCCGCCTGGGTGGTCTCGGCGCTCGCCGCCGCCCGCGACGCCGGCGCGGCGGACGCGGCCGCGCACGGGAGCGGGCACCTCGGCGAGGCGCGGCGGCGGCTGCTGGACGGGCTGCGCGGCCGGGCGCTGTACCCCCACGAGGTGGGCGGCCGCGGCCTCGTCCCCCGCTACCGCGCCCACGTCGGCTGCTTCGCCGACCAGGTCTACCCGATCCAGGCGCTCGCCCGGCTCGGCGACGGCGAGTCGCTGGAGGCGGCCGGGAAGGTCGCCGCGGGGATCTGCGCGGCGCAGGGGCCGGAGGGGCAGTGGTGGTGGCACTACGACGCCCGTACCGGCGGCGTCGTCGAGGGCTACCCCGTCTACAGCGTGCACCAGCACGCGATGGCGCCGATGGCGCTGCTCGACCTGGCCGCGGCCGGCGGCCCCGGCCACATGGACGCGATCGCCCGCGGGGTCGGCTGGCTGGCCCGCCCGCCGGAGACCGGCGTCCCGCTGATGCCCGGCGATCCGGTGATGACCTGGCGCAAGGTGGCGCGCGCCGACCCCCGCAAGGCGGTACGGGGCGCGCGCGCCGCGACGACGATGCTCCACCCCCGCTGGCGGGCCGCGGCGCTCGACCGGGTGTTCCCGCCCGGCGCGGTCGACCGGGAGTGCCGCCCCTACGAGCTCGGCTGGCTCCTCTACTCCTGGCTGGAGGATCGATGACCCGCGACGTTCCCGATTCCGACCGGACGAGGGGCGGGGCCGGCGGCCGGCGCCCCGGCGACCGCCGCGAGTTCCTCGGCGTGCATCTGGATCCGCTGACCATCGACGAGACGGTGGCGGCCTGCGTGAAGGCCGTCGAGGAGCGGTCCCCGGTGACGATCGGCGTGCTGAACGCCGCCAAGATCGTCCGGCTGCGCGGGGACGCGGACCTGCGCGGCGCGGTGCTGGACTGCGACCTCGTGCTCGCCGACGGGCAGTCGGTGGTGTGGGCGTCGCGGCTGCTGCGGGCGCCGCTGCCCGAGCGGGTGGCCGGGATCGACCTGATGCTGGCGCTGCTGCCCGAGGCGGAGCGGCGCGGCGACCGCGTGTTCTTCTTCGGCGCCCGCGCCGAGGTGCTGGAACGCACGGTCGCCGAGGTGCGGCGGCGCTTCCCCGGGCTGGTCGTCGCCGGGTCCCGGCACGGCTACTTCTCCACCGCCGAGGCGCCCGCCATCGCCGACGAGATCCGGGAGGCCCGCACGGACCTCCTCTTCATCGGCGTCTCCTCGCCGATGAAGGAGCTGTTCATCCGGGACTGGGCGGCGCGCACGGGCGCGTACGTGGCGCACGGCGTCGGCGGCACGTTCGACGTGCTGGCCGGGGAGGTGCGGCGGGCGCCGGTGTGGTGGCAGCGGCACGGCCTGGAGTGGCTGTACCGCGTGATCCAGGAGCCGCTGCGGCTGGGCCCGCGCTACTTCACCACGAACTTCACGTTCGTCGCGCTGGTGGGGCTGGCCGCGGTACGGGAGAACCTGCGCGGGATCGTCAGGCCGCGGCCTCCGGGGGCCAAGAGCCCGTGACCCCGGCCCGGCCCCCCGCTCCCGTTCCCGTTCCGCCGGCGGTCGGCGGCGACCGCCGCGTACAGCATGATCATGCCGCCCAGCAGCGCGACCGCGAGCAGCCGCCGCGACGGGCGGCCGGTCAGCGGCACCGCCCGGCCGGTCCCCGCCGTCACTTGCCAGGAGATCAGCGAGCCGGGCGCGGCGCCCTGGGCACTCTGCCGGTCCAGCAACTGCCGCCGCAGCACCTGGAGCACCGCCGCGTGCGTGCGCTGCGCGCCCGCGGCGGTGGCGTCCCGCGCCGCCACCGTGATGTGCGGCTGGTCGTGGATGGGCATCTCCTGGTTGCCGCGGTTGGCGAGCAGCACCTGGAACTCGCCGCGGCCGCCGGCGGCGAGGACCAGCCGGCGGCCCTGCTCCGAGCTCAGGATCCGCACCGAGATCTCGGCGTTGGTCACCATGGCCGGGGTGAAGCTGGCGTAGGCGTTGCGGGGGAACGGCGAGCGCGGCGAGAGCAGCGTGATGGCCGAGCGCTGCTCGTAGTCGGGCGCCGCCGTCTTCACGTGGAGCAGCGCCGCCAGCGTCAGCGCGGCGACCGCGAGGGCCACCAGCCGGTTGCGCCACAGCGCGGCGCCGAAGTCACGAATGGTCACGAGCACCCCCCGCCCGTCCGGTCCCGTCCCGCCTCACCCGCCGCGTACCGGCCATCGTCGCACGCCGCCGGCCGCGGCGGCCGCCGCTCGCCAGGTGTGGCCATCCGGGTGACGCGCGCCCGGCCGCTGCGGACGATGGTGATGATCGACGTGCTCGCCCGCCTCGGCGAGCCCGCCTAGGGGGACTGGTGGATCTACTCGACTGGATGGGCATCCTGCTGCGGCGCTGGCTGCTGACGGTGCCGCTGCTGCTGCTCGCGCTGGGCGGCGTCGCCGCGGCGGCGGTGCTGACGCCGTGGACGTACGAGGCCAAGGCGAGCGTGGTGTTCCTGGCCTCCCCGTTCCAGGCGCGGGAGGCCGGCGGCAACCCGTGGCTGATCTTCGACAGCTCGCTGACCATCACCGCCGAGGTGGTGGGCCGGGAGATGATGGACGACCGCACCGCCGCCGAGCTGCGCGGCCGGGGCCTGACCGCCGAGTACGAGGTCGGCGTCGCGCAGGACTCCACCGGCCCGGTGCTGGCCGTGGACGTCACCGGCCCGGACGAGAAGGTCACCAAGGGGACGCTGGACGCCCTGGTGGCGGCGATCCCGCAGCGGCTCGCGCAGCTCCAGGCCAAGGAGGGCGTGGCCGAGCGGGCGCAGATCCGGGCGAACGTCGTCACCGCGAGCCCGGCCGCCACGCTCGCGCCCACCGCGAAGATGCGCACGCTGGTGATGGTGCTGTTCGTCGGGCTGGCGCTCACGGTGGCGGTGCCGCTGTTCGCCGAGGTGTTCTCCGAGCGCCGCAGGCGCGTCCGCGCGGGCGGCGGCGCCGGGGCAGGGACGGGGGCGGGCGGCGAGGGCCCGGAGCCCGCGAGCCCGGCGACGGGGTACGACGACGGCCCGGCCGCCCCGGAGCCCTCGCCCAACGGCGTCACGCTGCCGGACGTACCGCTCGCCAAGAAGGCGAACGGGACGAAGCGGCAGGACGACACCAAGGCCGCTCCCAAGGACCGCCCGAAGCGGCCCGCCGAACCTGCGGGGACGGCCGGGTCGGCCGGGTCCGCTGAGAACGCCTCCAAGGAGAAGGCTGCGGCGCGGTCCGGCTCCTCCGGGCGCTACCGCAGGCCCGGACGCTGAAGTTGGCCCCCACCCCGGCCTCCTCGACGGCCTCCTCCACGGGACCGCCGGGCACGCTGATCGCGGATCCGGCGGGGACGCGGCCGCTGCCCGGACGGGTGGACGCGGTCACCGTCCTCAGCGCGTTCGTGCTGATGCTGACGGTGGTCCCCGCGCGCTTCGTCGTCGGCCCGCTCGGCGCCGCCGGCACCCCGGCGGGGATCATGGCGGTGCTCTGCCTCGGCTGGTACCTCAGCTCCATGATCACGGCCCGCACCACGCCGTTGCGCGGGCCGCAGCCGGTCCGCTCGGTGATGGTGCTGTTCGCCTGCTCGATCCTGGCCGCGTACGCCGCGGCGATGGGCCGCAACCTGCCCGGCCTGGAGGCGAACGGCGCCGACCGGGGCCTGATCCTGATGCTCGGCTGGATCGGCGTCGCGCTGCTGGCCGCCGACGGGATCCCGGACCTGGAACGGCTGGAGGCGGTGCGGCGCAGGCTGGTCGCGGGCGGCGGCTTCATCGCGGCGGTCGGCGCCCTCCAGTTCTTCACCGGCGTCGACCTGGCCGGCTACCTGGCGTTCCCGGGGCTGACCACGTCCACGTCGTACACCTCGGTGCTGCAGCGAGAGGAGTTCAACCGGCCGATGGCGACGGCCACGCACCCCATCGAGTTCGGGGTGGTGATGGCGATGCTGCTGCCGCTGGCGCTGCACGGCGCGATCCACGCCGAGAAGGGGCGGCGGTTCCGCGGCTGGCTGCCGGTGGCGCTGATCATGATCGTGCTGCCGATGACGGTGTCCCGGTCGGCGATGCTCGGCATGGCGGTCGTGGGCCTGGTCGTGCTGCCGGTGTGGCCGGCCATGTGGCGGGTCTGGGCGCTGCTGATCGTCGGGCTGCTGTCGGTGGCGCTGCGCGCCGTGGTCCCCGGCCTGATCGGCACGCTGACCAGCCTCGTCTCGTCCATCGGCAGCGACTCCAGCACGACCACGCGGACGAACGACTACGCGGTCATCGGGGAGGCGGTGGCACCCCGGCCCTGGTTCGGGCAGGGCTTCGGGACGTACCTGCCGCAGACGTACCGGATCCTCGACAACCAGTACCTGCTGTCGCTGGTGGAGACCGGGATCGCCGGGCTGGCGGTGCTGCTGGTCGTGCTGCTGTCGGGCTGGACGCTGGCGCGGAAGGCGCGCAAGGCGAGCGCCGACCCGGAGACCCGGCATCTCGCTCAGTGCTTCGCCGCGTCGATGGCGGTGGCGGCGGCGTCGTACGCGACGTTCGACGCGTTCAGCTTCCCGATGGCCGCGAGCCTGACGTTCCTGTGCCTGGGCTGCTGCGGCGCGCTGTGGCGGATGACCCGCGCCTCCTGAGCGGTGCCTCCAGGGCGGGTCAGGGCCGGACGGGCCTGCCGGTGTCCGCCCACACGTTGTCCTTCCAGACGTTGCCCTGCCCGGCCGGGTCCCACGCGGTGACGGGGCCGTACCGGCCGCCCTTCCCGAAGTGGTCGCGGGTGAACGCGTTCCGGGTGATCTTGATGTTGGTGGGGGTGCCGAACCGCCCCTTGCCGCCGTACAGCGCGTACCCGCCGCCGCCGAGCAGGTTCCCGGTGATCGTCACATCGTGCGCCCGGCCGAAGTCCTGGTAGATCGAGACCGCGGAGGTCTGCGCGACGGGGTTGAGCAGGACGCTGTGCCTGACGACCAGGGACAGCCCCGGTGCCGGGCCGCCGTTGGACTGGAACGCGGTCACGTGGTCGCCCGGATACTCCTTCAGCTTGCGGATCATCGAATCCTCGACCAGCCCGTGGTCGGTCACGATCCCGTTGCTGACGGTGTGGACGTGCACCTTGCGGGCGGTCACCATCCCGCCCTGGTTGAGGATGCCGTACTGCGTCTTGGTCCGGCCGTCCCCGCTGATCTCGCTGTTCTCGATCCGCAGCCCCGACCGGCCCTTGCGCTGGATGATCGCCCACTGGCCCGAGCCGAGGACCCGGGTGTTGCGGATCGTGACGTCGTCGGCGTCCACGTTGATCTCGGTGCTCACCCGCAGCCCGTCGATCACCGTGCCGTTCTTCCGGACGGTGATCGGCCCGCTGGAGCGCAGCCGCTTCCCGCGCGGCACGCCGACCATGTCCAGCGTGGGCCAGGTGAGCCGGGAGCCCTCGCCGCCGACGGGCGCCGGGCTCTTGATCTGCAGCGGCGGTACGGACACCGCGCCGCTCGGGCTGGGGCTCGGCGTGGCCGTCGGCGGCGCCTTCGCGGTGCGGGTGCTCTTCGCCGTACGGCCGGATCCGCCGTCCGAGCAGGCGGCGAGCCCGGCGGCCGCGCACGCTGCGGCGAGCGCGGGCGCCAGCGTTCTCCTGAGCAGGGCCATGGGGGCCTCCTTCAGCGGTCAGCCGAGGATCTTGCGGAGGGCGGCGGCGACCCGTTCCTGCTGCACCGCGGTGATCTGCGGGAAAATCGGCAGCGACAGGATCTCGCCGGCGGCGGCAGCGGCGACCGGGAAGTCGCCGGGAGCGTGGCCGAGGTACCGGAACGCCGGCTGCATGTGCACCGGGACCGGGTAGTGGACGCCGCACCGCACGCCCAGCTCGCCGAGCCGCTCCGCGACCTCGTCCCGGTCCCGTTCCGTGACGCGGACGACGTACAGGTGCCAGACGTGCTCCTCCCCGGCCGGCGCTGGTAGCACCAGGCCGGGGATGCCGTCGAGCAGTTCGGCGTAGCGGGCGGCGGCGGCGCGGCGCAGGCCGTTCCAGGCCGCCAGGCGGCGCAGCTTGGCGCGCAGCACGACGGCCTGGAGGGTGTCCATGCGCGAGTTGAAGCCGACGATCTCGTGCCGGTACTTGCGCTCGCTGCCGTGGTCGCGCAGCAGCCGCACCGTCCGGGCCAGCTCGGCGGAGCCGGTGACGACCGCGCCCGCGTCGCCGTACGCGCCGAGGTTCTTGCCGGGGTAGAAGCTGGTCGCGGCGATCGCGCCGAACAGCCCCTCCCCCGCGATCCGCGCGCCCTGCGACTGCGCCGCGTCCTCCAGCACGGGCGGCCCCAGCTCCAGGAGCGGCGCCGCCGGCGCGAGCCGCCCGTACAGGTGGACGGGCACGATCGCCGCCGTCTCCGGGCGGACCGCCTTCGCCGCCGCGGCCGGGTCCATCAGCAGGTGCTCGGGCTCGGCGTCCACCAGGACCGGCCGCGCGCCCGTGCGGACCACGGCCTCGGCGGTGGCGACGAACGTGTTGGCGGGCAGCACGACCTCCGAGCCGGGCCCGGCCCCGAGGGCGCGCAGCGCCAGTTCGAGCGCGTCGGTGCCGTTGGCGACGCCGACGCAGTGCGCGGCGCCGGTGAACGCGGCGTACTCGCGCTCGAACGCCTCCACGTCCGGCCCCTGCACGAACGCCGTCGCCGCCAGCACCCGCCGGAACCCGGCGAGCACCTCCTCCTCGACCTCGGCGTGCGCCGCCGCCAGATCCACGAACGGGACGTCCGTCATCAGTTCTCCTCCCGATGGGGTGCGGGGCGCAGGCGGCGGGCCGGGGAGCCCGCCCACACCTCGCCCGGCGGTACGTCGCGCAGCACGACCGCGCCCATGCCGACCAGGGCGCCGGCCCCGACCGTGACGCCCTCCCGGACCAGCGCGCCGGCGCCCAGGTAGGCGCCGGTCCCGACCGTCACGCCGCCGCCCAGCCGGACGCCGGACGCGATCGTGGCGTAGTCCCCGATCTCGGCGTCGTGGGTGAGCGTGACGTGCGGCATGACGGCGACGTGCGCGCCGACCCGTACCGACGCGGTCAGCACGGTCTGGGCGAGCACGACCGAGCCCGCGCCGATCCGGCACGAGGGCGCGACCGACGCCGCCGGGTGCACGACGGTCGCGTACCGGTGCGCGGGCAGCCCCAGCCCCCGGACGATCCGCGCCCGGCTGCCGTAGTCGCGCGGGTTGCCGGTGCAGACGACCAGCAGGGCGGCGGTGCTCTTCGCGACTTCGCCACGCCGCCGAGGACGGGCAGCCCGTCGACCAGGGTGCCGTGCCGGGCGGGGTCGTCGTCGGCGAACCCGGCCACCGTGCGGGACGGCAGGACGGCCACCGCCTGCGCGGTCTCGCGGCCGAACCCGCCCGCCCCCATGATCACCAGTTCGGGCGGCCCGTGGTCGGGCGGCCCGTGGTCAGTCGGCTCGCGGTCAGGCTCGGGCATCGGCGGCCTCCATGGTTCGCAGCCCGTGCAGGGCGGTGCGCATCGGGCGGAGCAGCAGGCCGAGCGCCGCGAGCGCGGCCGTGCCCGCGACCGCCAGCGCGATCGGATCGGCGGGGATCAGGACGTGCGCGCTCCAGGCGGCGAGCCCGACCCCGGCCGCCAGCAGCGCGGGCGGCGCGGTACGGGCCAGGAAGCGCGGTGCGGGGATCCCCGCGCGGCGGAGTTCCCACAGGTAGAGGGGCAGGACGACGAGCGCGGCCACCAGCACGTGCGCGGCCGCCGCGCCGGCGAGGCCGTCCAGCCGGGTCCCGGCGACCAGCGCGGGGACGAGCGCCGCCAGCCAGACGACCTGGACGGTGAGCAGCGCCCGCGTACGGGCCAGCACGACGAGGTAGTCGTAGACCAGCTCGAACATGATCCGCAGCCCGCCGAGCACCGCGAGCCAGAGCAGCACGGCCGCCGCGGGCTCCCAGCTCGTCCCGTACACCAGCCGGATCAGCGGGTCGGCCGCGCCCGCCAGCAGCAGGCAGACCGGCAGGGTCAGGCCCGCCAGCAGCCCGGCGGTCGACTGGAACGCGCGCCGCAGCGCGGGCGGGTCGTGCTGGAGCCGGGCGAACGCGGCCGGGGCGACGGCGCGCACCGGCTGCGAGAACATCGTGACCGGCCAGTTGGAGAGGTTGAACGCGAGCACGTAGAACCCGAGCGCGGTCGGGCCCAGCAGGTGCCCGACGACGAGCTGGTCCACGCTGCCGACCGCGAACACCACGACGCTCGACCCGGCCAGCGGCAGCCCGAACCGCAGCAGCGCCCGCGCCGCCGCCGGATCGAACCCGAACCGCGGCGGTCCGGGCGCCGCCCACGCGAGCAGCACGGCCGACGCGCCCGCGCCCGCCAGCCGCCCGACGGCCAGGCTCAGCGCGCCCATCCCGGTCACCGCCAGGCCGATCGACACCAGCGCGCCGCCCCAGTTGTTGACCTGGTCGGCCAGCGCCCTGCGGTCCTGGCGGAAGCCGCGCTGGAGCAGCGCGGCGGGCACCGCGACCAGGCCGTTGATCACCACGTTCAGGGTGAGGAGGCGGATCACGCCGGTCGCGCCCGGCGCGCCCATCGCGGCGGCGAACGCGGGCGCGCCCAGGAAGCACCCGGCGTAAACCAGGCAGCTGGACACCACCGAGATCGTCGCGACGGTCGGGGCGATCTCCTTCGGGTCGCCGGGCCAGCGCACGATCGCGAGGCTGACGCCCAGCTCGTTGAAGCTGAGCACGGCCAGCAGCGCGACCATCGCCACCGCGAACACGCCGAACTCGGCCGGGCCGAGCAGCCGGGCCAGCGCGATGCCGATCGCCAGCGTCCCCAGCCGCGCCGCCGCCGTGTTGGCGAGGCTCCAGCCGAGCGCCCGGGACGCCTTCCCGAAGAGGGAGTCGTCCTCCCCCACGGCGAACCTCGGCCTCCCCGGTCGGCTCACCGAGGGCTCGCCCGGGGACTCGGCTCGGCCTTCGCGACCGCGTTGAAGTCGTCGAGGGCGACCGTGCCGCGGAGCTTGCGGGCGCGGCGCTCAAGCTTGTACGCCAGCACCCGGCCGACCGTGCTCGCCGCGTCCCGCCGTACGGCCAGGCCGGCGCCGGTACGGGCGGCCTCCAGGGCCTGCTCGTAGATCCGTTCTTGGACGCGGGCGGCGGCCTCCAGGCTGAACCGCTCGACGACCAGGCTCCGGCCGTACTCGCCCAGCTCGCGGCGGCGCTCCGCGCTGCCGATCAGGGTCCGCAGGACGGCCTCCAGCCGGTCGGCGCCCGCGCCGCCGACGCCGTACCAGCCCTGCTCGAGGAACGTCCCGCTCGTCTCGGGGGTGAGCGGCTCGAAGAAGCCGCGCTCGCCCTGGACGATCAGCGGCCGGGCGAACGCCATCGCCCGCAGTGCCGAGCCGCCCATGCCGAGCGCGATCGTCGCGGCCGCGTACGCCGGGCGCGGGTCGTCCACCTGGCCGGTGAGCACCACGACGCGGCGGCCCGCCCGGGCGTTGACCTCGGCGGCGCGCTCCTCGACGCGGTCGCGGCACGGGCCGTCGCCGACGATGACCAGCCGCAGCGGGGTCTCGGCGGCCAGCCGCCCGGCCACCTCCACGGCCGTGAGCAGGCCCTCCAGCTTCAGCTCGGCCGCGAGCCGGCTCACCGCGACCACGTCGACCGGCCCGCGCTCCAGGCCGAACCGCCGCCGGAACTCGCCGTCGGGATGGCCGGGCGCGTTGGCGCGCACGTCCACCGGCGGCTCGATCAGGTGCACCGCCCCGGGGCGCCGGCCGCGCCGGTCCAGGACCTCCCGCCGGATCCGCTCCGTGCCCACCACCAGCGGCAGCGAGGGCGGCAGGAACGGCGCGACCGCCATCGACATGACCGTGCACACGGCGGCGGCGCCGCGCCGGTTCCGCACCGCGTGGAACGCCTCCAGGCCGGGCGGCCACTCGTACCCGTGCACGACGTCGAAGCCGTGCTCGTCCACCAGCGCGCGCAGCCGCCGCACGGTGGCCGGGGCGGGGCGGCGGCGCCCGGAGTCCAGCGTGAAGTGTTCGAGGCCCTCGGCGCGCACCCGGTCCACCAGCGGGCCCGGCTCGCTGACGATCGCGGCGGCGTGGCCGAGCTCGCGCATCGCGGCGGCCAGCTCGATCGCGTTCAGCTGGCTGCCGCCGATCGCCATGTCGTGCGGGTAGACCAGGATCTTCACCTCACACCGCCGTGTCCTTGCGGGAGGACGGCCCCCCGCGGCCCCCGGCAAGGGCGGCGTCGGCGATCGTCTCGACGACGCGGTCCTGCTGCTCGCCGGTCATGTCGTGGAAGAGCGGCAGGATCAGGGAGCGCGTGGTGAACCGGTCGGTGACGGGCAGGTCGGCCGGCACGCCGGCGTACGCGGGCTCGCGGTGCGCCGCCATGATGCCGCGCCGGGCCGAGACGCCCGCGGCCAGCATGCGGCGCAGCAGGTCGTCGCGGTCCGGCGGGAAGTCGTCGGGGAGCAGGATCCAGAACGACTGGAAGTTGGCGCGCCCGTACGCGGGGTCGCGCACGCACTCCAGCCCGGGGACGCCGGCCAGCAGCCGGTGGTAGCGGGCCGCCAGGGCGCGGCGGCGGGAGACGATCGCGTCCAGCCGGGTCAGCTGGACGAGGCCGACCGCGGCCTGGAGGTCGGTCATCCGGTAGTTGAAGCCGGTCTCGGCGTACTCCTCGATCACCACCTCGGCGCTGGCGTGCCGCTCGGCGGCGCTCACGCTCATGCCGTGCTCGCGCAGCCGCCGCGCCCGCCGCGCCCGGGCGGCGTCGGGCGTGGTGAGCATGCCGCCCTCGCCGGTGGTCAGGAGCTTGCGCGGGTGGAACGACCACGCGGCCAGGTCCGCGCCCGCGCCGGCGGGGCGGCCCTTGTAGACCGAGCCTGCCGCGCAGGCGGCGTCCTCGACCACGGTGATCCCGCGCGGGTCGCAGACGGCGCGGATCCCGTCGAGGTCGACCGGCACCCCGGCCTGGTCGACGGCGATCACGGCGCGGGTCCGGCCGGTCAGCGCGACCTCGACGGTCTTGCCGGTCAGGTTGCCGGTGGCGGGGTCCACGTCGGCGAACACCGCCTCGGCGCCCGCGTGCCGGACGACGTTCGCGGTCGCGATGAACGACAGCGACGGCACGACGACCTCGTCCCCCGGCCCGACGCCCGCCAGCAGCAGCGCCAGGTGCAGCGCGGTCGTGCACGACGACGTGGCGACGCCGTGCCCGGCGCCGACGCGGGCGGCGAACGCGCCCTCGAACTCGGCGACGCGCGGCCCCTGGGCCACCCATCCCGACCGTACGGCCTCGGCCGCCGCCGCGGCCTCCTCCTCGCCCAGCACGGGCCTGATCACGGGGATCACGGCGCGGGCACCTCCTCTCTGTCGGCGGCGGGCGGCCGGATGCCGAGGACCTCGGCCAGCGCCCGCGCGCGGTGGTCCCAGTCGTGCCGCGCGGCGAACCGCCGCCGCCGCTCGACCAGGGACGGGGCGTTCTCCGCGGCCAGCTCCGCGCCGACCGCGCGGACGAACCCGGCGGCCGTGCCCTCGGAACGGATCAGCTCGGCGCCCTCGGGGCCGGCGCGCAGCCAGCGGGTGGCGGGCAGGTCCGCCGCGACGGCGGCGCGCCCGGCGGCGAGGTAGTCGAGCGTCTTGATGGGGAAGCTGGCCCGGTTGAACGCGCCGTCGGCGTACGGCGTCAGCCCCACCTTGATCGTCCGCATGTAGGACGGCAGTTCGGCGAAGCCCTTGCGGCCGGTCCAGTGCACGTCCGGCCGGGCCGCCAGCGCCGCGAAGCGGGCGGGCTCGTACGCCGGGTCGTGCGGGCCGACCAGGACCAGCGGGTGCCCGGCCGCGGCCACGCCCTCCAGGAGGGCGAGGTCGATGCGGGCGTTGATGTGGCCGACGAACCCGGCGGCCGGCCGGTCCAGGCGGGGGACGTCGGACGGCCACGGCGCCGACCTGATCCCGTCGTAGGCCGAAGGGGCGCAGCCGGTCGGGATCAGCGCCGCGTCCCGGCCGCGCCGGCGGAAGTCGTCCCGCAGCGGCGGCGACACGGCCACGACCGCGTCCGCGCGGGCCAGCAGCCGGTCGCGGGCCTCCTCCAGCCGCCGCCGGGGCAGCCGTACCAGGTCGGCCCCGGCCACCAGGTCGTCGGTGGCGTAGAAGACCGTGCGGGCGCCCGGGACGGCGCCGAGGAGGTCGTCGTAGCGGGCGATCACGACGGCCGTCACCCGCCGCGCCAGCTTCGCCGCCGCCTCCCGGGCCGCGCGCCGGGTCAGCGCGGTCGCGGCGCGGCGCGTCCCCGGGCGGTACGCGCCGGGCGGCACCCGCGGGATCAGCCGCCACAGGTCGCGGCCCTCCCGGCGCAGCGGCGGCCCCTTCAGCGACGCCGCCAGGTGCGGGCGCAGCAGCGGCGTCAGGAGCGAGACGGGCGGATCGACGTACAGGACGGGCGCCATCGCGGCGAGCCGCTCGGCCAGCTGCCGGTCGGTGCCCGCCACGCCGTCGTACGCCGTGCCGCCGAAGTAGACGATCACGCGCCGGCCGTCCCCGGGCCGCCGGCCGCCGCCCGTTCGGCCCGCCACCACGCCACCAGCCGCCGCAGCCCCTCGTCCAGGCCGATCTGGGGCTTCCAGCCGAGCCGCTCGCGGGCGGCGGACACGTCGGCGAGCCGCCGCTCGACGCCGTTCACGGCGCGCGCCGGGCCGAACTCCAGGCCCAGGTCCGCGGCGTCCATCGTGCGCAGCAGCGCCCCGGCCAGCTCGCGGAGGCTGGTCTCAGTGCCGGTGCCGATGTTGAAGACCGCGTCGGTGGCGTCGCTCTCGGCGGCCAGCAGGTTCGCGCGGGCGATGTCCTCGGTGTAGACGAAGTCCATCGTCTGGAGCCCGTCGCCGAGGATCAGCGGCGGCTCGCCCGCGGCGATGCGGTCCATCCAGCGGATCAGCACCTCGGTGTAGAGGCCGTGGACGTCCATCCGCGGCCCGTACACGTTGAAGTAGCGCAGCGCCACGTAGTCCAGCCCGCGCGTCGCGTGGAAGCTGCGCAGCATCCCCTCGTTGAACGCCTTGGCCGCGCCGTAGAAGGTGTCGTTGGCGTACGGGTGCTGGGTCTCGGTCGTGGGGAACTCGGTGGCCATGCCGTACACCGACGCCGACGACGCCGCCACGACCTTGCGGACGCCGCGGTCGGCGGCGGCCTCGACCACCTCGAACGTCCCGTCGACCAGCACCTCCAGCGCCAGCCGCGGCTCCTGCGCGCACTGCGTGATCCGGATCGCGGCCTGGTGGAACAGGACGTCCACGCCCTCCAGCAGCGCCCGGACGAGCGCGCGGTCGCGGATGTCGCCCTCTACCACCCGGACCCGGTCGCCGCCGGCGGCCACCGCCGCGGCCAGGTTGGCTCGCCGGCCGCGGGTGAACGTGTCGAGCACGATCACCTCGGCGGCGCCCGCCGCCACCAGCTGGTCGACGATGGTGGAGCCGATCGTGCCGGCGCCGCCGGTGACCAGGCAGCGGGATCCTGCGATCATGCGTTCTCCTCTACAGGGACGTTGACTTCCGAGACCGGGACGAGCCGGCCGCCCGCGGCGGCGCTGCGGCTGGCGGCCTCCAGCAGCGCGACGACCCGCAGTCCCGCGCCGCCGTCGGTACGGGCCCGGCGCCCCTCCGCTATCGCCGCCGCGAACTCGGCCATCACCTCGCGCAGCGCCTCCCGCTCGGGCAGCGCCGGGACCAGGACGTCCCCGACGCGGTACGAGATGAGCGCCTGGTGCCGCTCGGCCGGATCGAGCGAGCCGGCCGGGGCGAGGTCGACGCCGCGGTCGTACACCGCGAGCCGCTGGACGGGGTTGAGGTCGTCCCAGACGATCGTGCGCCGGGACCCGCCGATGACCGTGGTGCGGATCTTGGTGGGGCTGAGCCAGTTGACGTGGACGTGCGCCATCACGCCGGTCGACAGCCACACCGACAGGTGCGCCATGCACAGCCGGCCCGCGTCGATCGGGTCGGCGCCGCTGGCGGCGACGGCGTCCATGGTGACGCCCTCGGGCAGCACGTGGTCGAGGATCGACAGGTCGTGCGGCGCGAGGTCCCACAGCACGTCCACGTCCGGCTGGACGAGCCCGAGGTTGATCCGGACCGAGTCGACGAACTGGATCTCGCCGATCTCGCCGCCGCGCACCAGCTCGCGGATCTTCCGCACGGCCGGGGTGTAGCAGTACGTGTGGTCGCACATCAGCACCAGCCCGGACCGCCGCGCCAGGTCCACGAGCTTCGCGCTCTCGTGCACGGTCGGCGTCAGCGGCTTCTCGACCAGGACGTGCTTGCCGGCCTCCAGCGCCGCCCGCACGAGGTCGAAGTGCGTCGCCGCCGGGGTCGCGATGGCGACGGCGGCGACGGCCGGATCGTCCAGGACGTCCTGGTACGAGGCCGTCGTCCGCACGGTCGTGTAGCCGCCGAGGACGGCGCGCGCCCGCTCTTCGTCCAGGTCGCACAGCCACTCCAGCCGCAGCGCCGGGGTGGCCTGCGCGGTCCGGACGAGGTTGGGGCCCCAGTAGCCGGCGCCGATCACCGCCAGGCCGGCCGGCTTCTCGCCCCGTGCCAAGTCGCTCTGTGTCAAGGCGGGTTGCTCCTCACGGTTCCGTGGTGGTGAAGACGACGTCGACCCAGTAGTTGGAGGTGGACGCGGTGGTGGGGTGCCCGCTGGTGCCGTACCGGTAGACGCCGTTGGCGCCGTCCACGCCGGACTGGAGGGCGTGCAGCGGCGGCGCGTCCACGCCCTGGTTCTGGAGGCCGTCCACGTTCGCCGAGTAGTGGCCGTTGGGGGCGTGGTAGGAGACGACGTAGGTCGTTCCCGCCGCCACCTGGACGGGCGTGGCGAACCTGACCTCCTGCCAGCCCGCGGCCGACTCGTTCGCGAACGTGGCCGTCGCCAGCCTGTTCCCGTCCCTGTCCCACAGGCTGCCGGTGTGCGCCCCGGTATTGCCCGGCCCCTTGTAGAAGCGCACCCCGGTGATCCAGCCGGCGGTGTCGGTGCGGAACTTCAGGCCGAGCTCGACGGATCCTCCGTCGTCCACGCTCGCTATCTGCGGTGACGCCTCGTCCTGCCAGATCGAGCACGGGCACTGCCCTGGCGCACCGGGCTGCTTCGCCGTCGTGAACGACCACGTCTTCGGCGACTCCATCGCGTTGCCCGCGACGTCCTCGGCCCCCTGGACGGTGGCGGTGTACTCCGCCGTCCAGGCCAGCGGGGCGGCGGGCGTGAACGTCGCCGTCCTGCTCGTCGGGTCGTACGACACCGTGCCGCCGACGGGCGCGCCGCCCGGCCCGGTCACCGTGAACTGGACGGTGCCGCCCTGCATGGGCTCGTCGAACGTCACCTTCGGTCGGGCCGCGCGCGGCACGCTCGTCGCCCCGTCCGCCGGATCGACCGACCGTACGGTCGGCCTGGTGGAGTCGCCCGGGTCGGCGTCGGTGAAGACCGCGTCCACCCAGTAGTTGGCCCCGCCCCATGTGCTCGCGGGGAAGCGCGACGTCGCGCTGTACGCGTAGACGCCGTTGCCACCGGGGACGCTCGCCGTGGCCGGTGCGCGCATCGGCGCGTTGTCATACGGCCCCGTGAAGAAGCCCGCGTCGGCCGCGTAGCGCCCGTTCGGCGCGTGGTACGAGGCGACATAGGTCTTCCCCGCCTCCACGGCCACCGGCGCCGAGAACGTCAGCGTCTGCCAGCCCGACGCGGTCTCGTTCGTGAACGTCCCCAGCGCCATCCGGCCGCCGGTGTCGGTCCACAGGGAGCCGGTGTGGGTCCCGGTGTTGCCCGGCCCCTTGTAGAACCGGACGCCCGAGATCCACCCGGCCCGGGCGGGGGTGAACTTGACGCCGACCTCGATCGCGCGGCCGTCGTTCTCCGCCGGCGTCCCCGGCACCGCGTCGCTCGGGAAGATCGTGCACGGGCAGGCGCCCGAGGTGGTGAACGACCACCGCGCGGTGCCGCTCATCGTGTTGCCGGCCGCGTCCCGGGCGCCGGACACGCTCGCGGTGTACCGCGTCGCCGCCGCGAGCCCGGCGGACGGCGTGAACGTCACCGTCCGGCCCGCGGCGTCCAGCGCGGCCGTGCCCGCCACGGGCTGCCCGCTGGGCCCGGCCAGGGCGAGCACCGGCGTGCCCGCGCGCACCGGCTCGTCGAACGTCACCGACACCTTCGCCCCCGTCGGGACGCTGGTGGCCTCGTTCGACGGGCCGCTCCTGGCGACGGCCGGGGGCGTCTCGTCGGGCGGCGGGTTGAACAGCACGTCCACCCAGTAGTTCGTCGCCCCGTACGACTGGTCGGGGAAGCTCCGCGGCCCGTACTTGTAGACGCCGTTCCCGCCGCCGTTGCCGTTCGCGACCGCCTGGAGCGGCGGGTTGTCGACCGCGCTCCCGAGCCCGTTGTACGTGGCCGAGTACCAGCCCTTGGGCGCGTGGTACGAGGCGACATACCGCTGCCCCGCCCGCACCGGCACCGGGCTGGAGAACTCGACCTCCTGCCAGCCCATCGTCGACCCGCTCCCGAACGTCGCCGTGGTCAGCTGGTTGCCCACGGCGTCCCACAGCGTGCCGACGTGGGGGCCGTCGTTGTTGCGCCCCTTGTAGAAGCGGATGCCGCTGATGGTGCCGTCCCGGTCGGCGGTGAACCGCACGCCGAGCTCGATCTCCCGGCCGCCGTCGTGCACGCCCTCGACGGCCGGGGCCGCGTCGTCGGGCCAGATGCTGCACGGGCACTGCCCCGGAACCGTCCGCTCCGCCGTCGTGAACGCGTACCCGAAGTCCTCCATCGTGTTGCCGGCGTCGTCCGCCGCCCCGCTCACCGCGGCCGTCAGCCTGGTGCCGTACGGCAGGGGCGACGACGGCGTGAACGTCAGGACGGTCCTGGACTCGTCCAGGACCGCGCTCCCCGGGATCGTCTCCGTTCCGTCCTTCAGCGTGAACGCGGGCGAGCCCGCCCGGACCGGCTCGCTGAACGTGACGGTCGGCCTCGCCGAGGTCTTTACGCTGGACGAGCCGCCGTACGGCGTGCTGTCCACGACCGTCGGCCTCATCGTGTCCGGCGGCTTCACCGTGACGAACGTGACGTCCACGTAGTAGTTGCCGCCCTTGAACGTCCCGACCGGGAAGCCCGGCTGGCCGGAGCGGTAGACGCCGTTGCCGCCGGGGACGTCGGCCTTGAGCCCGGTCAGCGGCGGCGCCCGGTGCTCGGCGAGGGCGAAGAAGCCGGGATCGGCCGCGTACCGGCCGTTCGGCGCGAAGTACGACGCCACGTAGGTCGTGCCCGCGTCCACCTTGACGGCCGTGGGGAACGACGCCGTCTGCCACCCGGTGTCGGACTCGTCGGTGAACGTCGTGGCCGCGAGCTTCCTCCCGTGCTCGTCCCACAGGCTGCCGACGTGCGTGCCGGTGTTGCCCGGCCCCTTGTAGAAGCGGATCTGCGTGATCCAGCCGTCCGACGCCGCCCTGAACTTCACGCCCAGCTCGGTCGGCCCGGTGTCGCTGTCGGCCGGGCGCGCCGGCACGGCCGAGTCGCCGAACAGCCGGCACGGGCACCCGACGTCGAACGTCGTCCCGGCGCCCGGCGTCTCGATGTTGCCGCTGTCGTCGACCGCACGGGACTTGACCGTCACCGGGCCGTTGCCGGTGGCGTCCCACGTGTACGACCAGCTCGCGCGGCCCTTGGCCATCCGCCAGGTCAGCCCGCCGTCCACCGACACCTCGACGCCGCCGACCTGGCCGCCGCCCGCGTCCGCGGCGGTGCCGGTGATCGTGAGCGTCCGGCCGTTCACCACCTCCGCCCCGGCGACCGGCGAGGTCACCGCCGACACCGGCGGTGCCGTGTCGGCCGACTTGGCCGCCCTGATCAGGCCGCTCTGCAGGGTGAACGGCTGCGCGTCCATGTCGGCGAACAGGTTGACGGTCGCCTGCCGCATGTTGGGGTCGGGCGAGGTCGGCGCGTCGGACGGGCCGTCGTGGACGGCGTCCAGCCCCCACGACCACTGCACGGTGCCGCCGCCGAAGACCAGGGCGCCGCTGGGCGCACGGTACATCGTCAGCGAGTGCGTCGCCCTTCCCGGCGCAACCTCGGAGCCGTAGTCGATGAGCTTCTCGGGGACGTCCGCGGTGGTCGTCGACATGCGGAACAGGCCGGCGGGCCGCGAGCCGTTGTCGAGGTCCTCGTCCCACTCGTACCCGACCGTCTGGTCGACCAGCGTCATCGTCTGCCCGGCGGCCTGCCGGGCCACCGGAGTGTCCCGCCAGAACCGCATCTTCCCGTCGGCGGCCGGGACCTTCAGCGCGACGCCGCAGCAGTTCACCGTGAAGATCGTCCCGGTCAGGCCGTTCTCGGGACTCGCCCCGTTGGGCGGCTGCGTGTAGCGGGGATCCCGCCAGGTCCCGGTCCACTCCGGATCGGGGTCGATCTTGGCGTTGGCGCGGGTCTCCTTGTAGACCACCAGCGTGCGGTCGGCCTCGGCCGCCCCGCCCATGCCGTTCTCCCAGCGGGTCTTCCAGTAGACCTCGTTGCCGCTGAAGAACGCCAGGTGCACCCCGGCGTCGCGGGCCGCCTCCACCTTGGCGCGCTGGCCTCCCGACCAGTACTCGTCGTGCCCCACCGACAGGAACACCTTGTGGTTCTTGATCAGCTCCCCGCGCCGGTCCGCGTCCAGGCCGCCGATGTACGAGACGTCGTAGCCGTTGGCCTCCAAGAAGCGCACCATCGGGTACTCGTTGGCGAAGACGAAGTCGCGCCCCCAGGGGGTGTCCTCGCGGGTGCCGAACGGCCGGTTGTAGCTCACCTTCACCGCGCGCCCGGCCGCGGCCGTGCTGTCGCCGGCGTAGAGGCTGTTGCCGCCCCACTTGTTGTACGCCTGCCACGTGGTGTCGGAGGTCTGGAACACCATGTCGGAGCGGCTCGCGTCGTTCCGCACCACGAACACGATGTGGTTGTCGTCGTCCTCGCCGTCGGTCCGGACGAGATGGGCGAAGTAGATGCCCGACACCGCGTCCTGCGGGACCGGCCAGCTCGCCGACACGCCCCAGTTTCCGCAGTCGACCAGCCCGGACGCGTCGTCGGCCTGGCAGGCCGGCTGCCGCTGCGGCAGCGTCACGGCGGGTGAGACGCCGGCGACCTTACGCGCACCATTACCGCCGTAATAACCCATACGGTAAATGGAGAGCGAGTATCCGGTGGCCGGCGTGTTGATTTTGAACCGCACCGTCTCACCGACGTTGACGCTGAACCGGGTCGTGAAACCCTCGATCGTCTGTCCGGCACCGGACGCCTTTTCCCATTCCGAAGGCGGCGCGCCGGGCTTGGAATTCTCGCAGGCCACCGGATTGCCGCCGGGGTCGCAGGGGCCGGCCGCGGCCCGTACCGAAGGGGTCGACAGAGTTGCGAGAGCGCCTGCTACCAGGGCGAACCCGAGGAGCAGGCCGAGTCTCGCCCCGATACGCACCCTGATGCGGACACGATTACGGCACGCTTTCATGACGACCGTGACCTCACAGCGTGCCCCCTTGTGATCCCACCGTGAGCAGGACCACCGGGCACCCGGGAAGGACCGGCCCCGCCCCGAATACCGAGCTCGATAAAAGCACCCCGTACCGAAAGCATTTCGACTATAAGTGCCTGCCGGGCATTCGTCGGCGGTCTGGCCGGTCCCGGCCTACCGCGTCATCTGGCCGCCGAGGTCAGGCGTCCGGCGCGCTCGGCGTACTCCTCGCCCGTGCGCGGGCACTTCCAGATGACCTCGCCGTGCCCGGTCCCGATCTCCTCCAGCGGCACCCCGGCCCGGCCCACCCAGCGGATCCGCCGCGCCGGGCTGCCGGCGACCAGCGCGAAGTCCGGGACGTCCCGCGCCACCACCGCGCCCGCCGCCACCAGCGCGAAGCGGCCGATCGTCACCCCGGCCACCAAGACCGCGCGGGCCCCGACCGACGCCCCCTCGCGCACCGTCACGCCCCGCGCGTCCCAGTCGTCCGGCCGCTTGACCCGGCCGTCCACGTCCAGCGAGCGCGGGTAGAGGTCGTTGGTCAGCACCGCCGCCGGGCCGATGAAGACGCCGTCCTCCAGCACGGCCGGCTCGTACACCAGCGCGTGGTTCTGCAGCTTGACGCCGTACCCGAGCCGCACCCCCGGGCCCACGTACGCGCCCCGCCCGACGATGCAGTCGCGGCCCAGCACGGCGTCCTCGCGCACCTGGGCGAGATGCCACACCGCCGTCCCGTCGCCGATCTCCGCGCGCTCGTCGACGTCGGCGCTCGGCTGAATCCGGACACCCATCGGACACCTCCGTGGTCCATACTCACCTGTCGTGGTGAGGGCACTGTGGTGAAGACTCTGTGGTGAGCATCGTGATCCCCGCGCACGACGAGGAGCGGGTCCTCGGCCGGCTGCTGCGCGGGCTGCTGGAGTCGGCGCGGCCCGGCGAGCTGGACATCGTCGTCGTGCCGAACGGGTGCGCCGACGCGACCGCGGACGTCGCCGCGTCATTCGGCGCCGCGGTCCGGGTCGTGGAGACGCCGGAGGCCTCCAAGGCCGCCGCGCTCCGGCTCGGGGACGCCGCCGCGCGCCGCTTCCCGCGCCTGTACGTGGACGCCGACGTCGAGCTGCGCACCCGCGACGTCCGGGCCCTGGCCGCCGCGCTGGAGCACCCCGGCACGCTGGCCGCCGCCCCGGCCCGCCGGCTGGCCATGACCGGCCGCCCGTGGCCCGTCCGGGCCTACTACGCGGTGTGGACGCGGCTGCCCGAGATCCGCCGCGGCCTGTTCGGGCGCGGCGTCATCGCCGTCGGCACCGAGGGGCACGCCCGGCTGGCGGCGCTGCCCCGGGTCACCGCCGACGACCTGGCCGCGTCGCTGGCGTTCGCGCCCGCCGAGCGCGCCGTCGTCGGGACCGCCGAGGTGGTCGTGCATCCGCCCCGGACGTTCGGGGACCTGCTGCGGCGCCGCCAGCGCGCCGCCGCGGGCACCGACCAGCTGGAGGCCGCCGGCCTCGACCAGCCCGGCGGCTCCGCCCGTACCGGGACGGCCGACCTCGCCGCCATCGCGCGCCGCGAGCCCTGGCTGCTGCCACATCTCGCGGTCTTCCTCGCCGTCGCCGTCATCGCCCGGCGCCGCGCCGCGCGCGCCGGATCCGCCGCCGGATGGCAGCGGGACGAGAGCAGCCGCGGCTGAACCGCTCCTATCCGGCACGGGCCCATCCCTTCGTCCACTCCCGGCGGCGGCTCCACAGGACGCGCCAGTCCTCGCCCTTGGCGGTCGGCCGGCCCTGCCGTTCGGGACGGGCGCTCAGCACGCGGCTCAGCACGGCCCGGGCGAGGACGCCCGCGGCGAGCAGCCGCACCGCGCCCGCGCCCGCGTGCCGCCGCAGCACCGTCGCCTTGCCCGTGAACAGCAGCACGAGCTTCCCCGTGCTCGTCGACGACCCGCCGACCTCGTGCCGGAACACGGCCCGGCCGGTGACCATCGGCCGGTAGCCGAGCCCCGCCGCCCGCAGGCACAGGTCGGCGTCCTCGCCGTACATGAAGAACGACCGGTCGAAGCCGCCGGTCTCGTCCCACGCGCGCCTGGAGACCAGCATGAACCCGCCCGTCACCACGGGCACCCGCCGCGTCTCCGCCGACCACGGCCGGGGCGACTCGGGGTCCAGGAACCGGTTGCCCGGGAACGCCGAGCCGAGCAGCGTCGCGAAGCAGAACGCCGACCACCGCGTCGGCCGGCCCCACCAGCTGCGCGGGTCCGTCGTGCCGTCCGCGGCCACGCAGCGCCCGCCGACGATCCCGGCGCGGGGATCGGCGCGCGCGGCGGCGACCAGCGCGGCGATGCTGCCGGGCGCGGGGACGGCGTCGGGGTTGACGAACACCAGCCACTCCCCGCTCGCCCGGGCCGCGCCCTCGTGGCAGCCGTACGCGAACCCGCCGTTCCGGCCGCTCTCGACGACCCGCGCGTCCGGCGCGAGCCTGCGCGCGGCGTCGGCGGTGCCGTCCCCGGAGTCGTTGTCCACGATGATCAGCTCGGCGGGCTCGCCGCCCACCGCCCGCCGCAGCGCGGCCGCGCACTCCTCCAGATGGGCGGTGCTGCGGTACGTCACGACGATGACGGACACCCCGTCCGGCGGGAGGCCCGTACGGGTGAAGCGCACCTCGTCGTCCACCAGAGACCTCCCCCGCGACCCGTCCGGCGGTCCAAGAATCGCGCACCGGGCGGCGGGCATCCGGTCCCTGACCGATCGTGGTCAGCCCGGGGAGTGGCAAGGAATGGTGAGGAATGGTGGGGCGGGTGGGGCGGGTGGGATTCGAACCCACTCAGCGCGAGGCACCTGGGTTACAGCCAGGCCCGACTCTCCCGCGTCGGCGCCGCCCCTTGCATTCAATTGTCGGCGCATTTCCACAAGCCTTATTGGAAATGCTCACCAGTACCCCCGGCGGGATTCGAACCCGCACCATTCCTGCTCCTCGGGCAGGCGCCTCTGCCAATTGGGCGACGGGGGCATGGTGCGGCTCCCGGGATTCGAACCCGGAACATCCACTTCCTGAGAGTGGTCTCTCTGCCTGTTGGAGTAGAGCCGCGCATGCGAGCGATCGAGGTAGGGCGTCACTGCGATCCGCGCGCGGCCGGGTGGAGCTCAGGAGATGGGATACCGGCCGGGGAGGGCGAGCGACGCCTCGGGCAGTCGATATAGCAGTCGCTTCATGGCCGGTCCTCCTCTCGGGGTTCTCCGTCGCCCCGGTCCTCCGGGCCGACGTGATCTAGAGTGCCAGCCGGCCGCGGGAAGCGCAATCCCTTTTCCCGATTAAATCGGAATCAATTGCTGCTGCCGTCGTCGGCCAGCACGCCGATGAGGATCAGCAGCCAGAGCGCGACCATGACATAGCCCAGCGCGATTCCGGTCGCGGCGAGGCCCATGCCCTTCTCGCCGTTGCGCTTCATCTGGCCCCATGAGATATGTCCGGCGATGATCGCGGGGATCGACGGCAGGCCGCAGGTGACGAGCCCGACGATGCCGAACGTGAGGGCGTAGACGGCGGAGCTGTTGGTGCGGACCGGCTTGTACGGGTCCGCAGCCGGCTGCTGGTTGTAGCCGCCGGCCGGGCGGGCGTGCGCGGGCTGGTACGCGGCCCCGTGGGGCCGCTGGACGGGCTGGGCGTGCTGAGAGTGCTGGGAATAAGAGGGCTGGTTGTACGCCTGCTGCGCGTAGCCCTGCGGAGCGTGGGTCTGCCCGCCGTACGGCTGCCGCCCGTACGGCGGCTGCTGCGCGTGGCCCTGGCCGCCGTACGTCTGGGCCCCGTTCGCCCGGCGGTACCAGTACTCGGCCTCGGCCGTCTGGCCTCGCCAGTTGAGCAGGACGCCCAGGTTGTACATGGCCGCCATGTCGCCCGCCTCGGCGGCCAGCCGGTACTGCCGCTCGACCAGCGCCGCCGACTCGTCCGACCCCAGCGCGGGCGGCGGCAGCGGCGCCCCCGCCTGGAACGACGACGTGCCCGGCCCGGCGCCTGGGCCGGTGCCCGGGTCGGTGGCCCGGTGCCGTCCCGGCTGGGTGCTCGGCCCGGCGCCGTTCCCGTTTCCGTGCCCGTTCCCCTGCCCGTTCCCGTCGCGCTGCGAGCCGGCGCTGGAGACGAGGCGTTCCAGGAGGCGCTGGGCGGTCGGGCGGTCCGCGGCGTCCTTGGCCAGGGCGGCCTCGACGACGGACCGGAGGGTGCCGTCCAGTCCGTTCAGGTTCGGCTCGCCGCTGATGATCTGGTGGATGATCGCGGGCAGCGTGTCGCCGCCGAAGCAGGGGGCGCCGCTGGCCGCGAACGCCAGCGTGGCGCCCCAGGAGAAGACGTCGGAGGCGGCGGTGACGTCCTTGCCGTTGAGCTGCTCGGGCGACATGAACGCCGGGGTGCCCACCAGCCCGCCGGTCATGGTCAGCCGGGTCGACTCGACGCCGCGCGCGATGCCGAAGTCGATGACGCGGGGGCCGTACGGCGACAGCAGCACGTTCGCGGGCTTGAGGTCGCGGTGCACCACGCCGGCGTCGTGGATCGCGGTCAGCGCGGAGGCCATCCCGACGGCGAGCGCCTCCAGGTCGGCGCCGTGCAGCGGCGCGGCGTCCTTGAGGCTGGAGCCGGAGACGAACTCGGTGACGAGGTACGGCGGGTCGGCGTGCGGGTCGGCGTCCAGCACCGGCGCGGTGCAGAACGGGCGGACCCGCTGCGCCGCGGCGACCTCGGCCTCGAACCGCGCCCGGTACATCGGGTCGGCCGCGTGCTCGGACCGGATGACCTTGATCGCGACCTTGCGGCCGGAGTCGTCGGCGCCCAGGTACACCGTGCCCATGCCGCCCTCGCCCAGGCGGTCCTCGACCGTGTACGGGCCGATGCGCGCCGGCAGGCGTTCCTGGTACGACGGGCCCGGCACGATGCGTTCTCCTCCTGGTCGGCGCGCGGCAAGCCCCACAAGGTTCGCATACCGGAGAGACAGCGGTGGCCCTGACGCGGCGCCTTCTACAGATCGAGAACGATCCGCCCGCCCCGGGAGCGCGACACGCAGATCAGCGTGGAGCCGTCCTCGCCGGGGGCGTCCGTCGCGCCTTCCAGGAGCCCGGTGCGGCACGTGCCGCAGAAGCCCTGGCGGCAGGAGTACGGGACGTCCGGCAGCGCCTCCCTGATCACGTCGAGCGCGGACCGGTCGCCGGGCACCGCCAGCGTCAGCCCGCTGCGCCGCAGCTCCACCTCGAACGGCTCCCCGGACACGGCGGGCGGCGCGAACCGCTCGTAGAACAGGGTCGCGCTCCCGTGGTCGAACGCCGCCCGGACGCCGTCGATCATCGGGGCGGGCCCGCAGCAGTAGACGGCCGCGCCCGGCGCGTCCTTCAGCAGCTCCTCCGCACCGGGGACGCCGTGCTCGTCGTCGGTCCGGACGGTGACGCGGCCGGCGGGCAGCTCGTCCAGGAACGGCAGCGACGCGCGCGTCCTCCCGGCGTAGACGAGCCGCCAGTCGGCGCCCATCGCCCGCGCCGCCTCCACCATCGGCAGGATCGGCGTGATCCCGATGCCGCCCGCGATGAAGAGGTAGCGCTCCCTCGCCAGGAACGGGAACGCGTTCCGCGGCCCCTCAGCGACGAGCGGCGCCCCCTCCGCCAGCCCGTGCATCTCGACGGATCCGCCGCCGCCGTCCGCGATCCGCCGTACGGCGATCCGGTACGCGCGCCGGTCCGCGGGGTCGCCGCACAGCGAGTACTGGCGGCGCAGGCCGGACGGCAGCCGCAGGTCCAGGTGGGAGCCCGGCTGCCAGCGCGGCAGCACCCGGCCGTCGGGTGCGGCCAGCCGGAGGCTCACCACGCCCGCCGCCTCCGCCCGGACCTTCCGCACGACCAGGGGGAACGTCCGGTCGACGGGCCGCACGTACGGGATCACGGGGGCGCGCACCGACCGCACCCGCTGGATGCCGTTGAAGACCGCGTTCACCGTCACCCAGAACGGGTCGCGGGCGCGCCGCCCGCGCAGGTCGGGCGGGATCATCCGCGCGCCGCCGGGGACGAGGCCAGATACGCCAGCGCCTGGCTGGTGGACCCCTCGTTCAGGGGGCTGTAGGAGCGCTTGAGGTACCGCACGACCGACGCGGCGACCATCTTCCGGTCGGGCGTCAGGCCCGCCCGGCCGGCGCGGCGCAGGTGGTGGAGGCCGCCCTTGGGACGCCCCTTCACCAGCGGGTCGCGGGCCATCATGAACCGGTGCCCGCGCTGCCAGAGGCTCGCGAACATCACGCAGACCTGCGCCATGGCCCGCACCCGCGCCGGGTACGAGCCGTCCAGGTGCATGAACATGTCGTGGGCGACGTGCCGGTGCTCGACCTCCTCGGCGCCGTGCCAGCGCAGCAGGTCGAGCATCATCGGGTGCGCGCCCGCGCGGTCGAGCGCCCCGGCGTTGAGGATCCAGTCGCCGAGCACGCCGGTGAAGTGCTCGATGGCGGCGATGATGGCGACCCGCTCGTTCAGCCAGACCCGGGCCCGGTCGCCGTCGAGGTCGCGGTCGCCGAGCAGGCCCTCGAACATGAACTCGATCTGCCGGACGAACGGCCGCACGTCGAGGCCCTGCTCCACCAGGTGGTCGAGCACCGCGTCGTGGGAGGCCGCGTGCACGGCCTCCTGGCCGATGAAGCCGAGCACGTCCTGCTTGAGGCGCTCGTCCCGGACGTGCGGCAGCGCCTGGGTGAACACCCGGACGAACCACTCCTCGCCGGCGGGCAGCAGCAGGTGCAGGACGTTGATGAGGTGGGTGGCCGCGGGATCCCCGGGGATCCAGTGCAGCGGCACGTCCGACCAGTCGAAGCGGACGTCACGGGCGCGCAGAACGATGTTCTCCGGCTCGGCGAGGGACATGAGACCTCCCCGGGGGCTATTGACACTTCGTCCAACACGGTAGCACCGACCCGGGGATCCGCCTCCGTGACGCTACTCACTCCGCCGGTACGGCCGGAGCGAATCACACGAAGCGGTCCCTTGCGTTCCGGCGGGGACTGAACTGTAGTCTGGACAAGTGTCCAGAACTACCGATCGCTTGCTTCCCCTTCCCTCCCCCCTCCTCGTGGACGGGCGGCTGACCGGCGGGTCCGGCGGCACGTTCGACACCCTCAACCCCGCGACCGGCGAGGTCCTCGGCGCCGCCGCCGACGCGACCGCCGCCGACATGGACCGGGCCATCGCCGCGGCCCGGCGGGCGTTCGACGAGTCCGGCTGGGCGCGGGACGTCGCGCTCCGGGTCCGCTGCCTGCGGCAGCTGCGCGACGCCCTCCGGCGGCACTCCGACGAGCTGCGCGAGATGACGATCGCCGAGGTCGGCGCGCCCCGCTTCCTGACCACCGGCGCGCAGCTCGACGGCCCGGTGGACGACCTGGGCTGGTTCGCCGACCTCGCCGAGTCGTACGAATGGACGCGGGACCTCGGCCGCGCGGAGCCGATGGGCATGCCCAGCCACCGCCGCATCGTCCGCGAGCCGGTCGGCGTGGTCGGCGCCATCACGCCGTGGAACTTCCCGCACCAGATCAACCTGGCCAAGCTCGGCCCGGCGCTGGCGGCGGGCAACACCGTGGTGCTCAAGCCGGCGCCCGACACCCCCTGGTGCGCGGCCGTGCTCGGCGTCCTCATCGCGAACGAGACCGACATCCCGCCCGGCGTCGTCAACATCGTCACCTCGTCCGACCACGCGCTGGGCGCGCAGCTGGCCGAGGACCCGCGGGTGGACCTGGTGTCGTTCACCGGATCGACCGCGACCGGCCGCGCCGTCATGACCTCCGCCGCCGCGACCCTGAAGAAGGTCTTCCTGGAGCTCGGCGGGAAGTCGGCGTTCGTGGTGCTGGACGACGCGGACCTGAAGGCGGCCTGCTCGTACGCCGCGTTCTCCAGCGTCGCGCACGCCGGGCAGGGCTGCGCGCTCACCACCCGCATCCTGGTGCCGCGGGACCGGTACGCGGAGGCCACGGAGATCATCTCCCGGACGCTGCGATCGGTGGGCGCCGGCGACCCGAACGACGACGGCACGATGTGCGGCCCGGTCATCTCGGCGCGGCAGCGCGACCGGATCGAGGGCTACCTGGAGCTGGCCCTGAAGGAGGGCGGCGAGTTCGCGTGCGGCGGCGGCCGTCCCGAGGGCCGCGACCGGGGCTTCTGGATCGAGCCGACGCTCATCACCGGCCTCACCAACGACGCCCGCACCGCGCGCGAGGAGATCTTCGGCCCCGTCCTGGTGCTGCTCCCGCACGACGGCGACGACGACGCGGTGCGGATCGCGAACGACTCGCCGTACGGCCTGTCGGGCGCGGTGTACGGCACCGACGTCGAGCGCGCCCGCGGCGTCGCGGCGCGGCTCCGCACCGGGACGGTCGGCGTGAACGGCGGCGTCTGGTACGGCGCGGACGTCCCGTTCGGCGGCTACAAGCAGTCGGGCATCGGCCGCGAGATGGGCGCGGCCGGCTTCGAGGAGTACCTGGAGATCAAGGCGATCGCGGAGGGCGTGCAGTGAGCGGCGGAGGCTTCGAGGGCAAGGTGGCGATCGTCACCGGGGCGGCGCAGGGCATCGGCGCGGCCTACGCGCGGGCGCTGGCCGACGCCGGCGCGTCGGTCGTGGTGGCGGACGTCGACGAGACGGGCCGCGAGGTCGCCGAGGAGGTCAAGGGCCTGTTCGTGCGCACCGACGTGTCCGACCCCGAGTCGGTGGAGGCGATGGCGCGCGCCGCCGTCGACACCTACGGCGGCATCGACCACCTGGTGAACAACGCGGCCATCTTCGGCGGCATGAAGCTGGACTTCCTGTTCACCGTCGACTGGGACTACTACAAGAAGTTCATGTCGGTGAACATGGACGGCGCGCTGCTGTGCGCGCGGGCCTGCTACCCGCACATGCAGGCGCGCGGCGGCGGGTCGATCGTCAACCAGTCGTCCACGGCGGCGTGGCAGTACTCCGGCTTCTACGGCCTCGCCAAGGTCGCGGTCAACGGCATCACCCAGCAGCTGGCGCACGAACTGGGCAGCATGAACATCCGGGTGAACGCGATCGCGCCCGGCCCGATCGACACGCCCGCCAACCGCAAGGCGGTCCCCGGCGGGATGTCGGAGAAGATCGTCCGCGACAAGATGGCGATCAAGCGGATGGGCACCCCCGAGGACCTGGTGGGCGCCTGCCTGTTCCTTCTCTCGGACGCGGCCGGCTGGATCACCGGGCAGATCGTGAACGTCGACGGCGGCGAGGTGTTCCGCGCATGACGGTCGGGTTCGTCGGGCTCGGCCAGATGGGCGCGCCGATGGCGCGGCACCTGGTCGAGCACGGGCTGGTCGTGTACGACGTGTCGGCGGACGCCGTCCGGCCGCTGGTCGAGGCGGGCGCGCGGGCGGCGGGCAGCGTCGCCGAGGTCGCCCGGCACGCCGACCTGATCTCGGTGATGGTCCGCGACGACGCGCAGGTCCGCGAGGTCGGCGCGGAGATCCTCGCGTCCGCGCGGGCCGGGAGCGTGCTGGCGATCCACTCCACGATCGGCGCCCGTACCGCCGAGGAGCTCGCCGGGCGCGCCGCGCCGTACGGCATCGAGGTGGTGGACGCGCCGGTCAGCGGCGGGTTCATGGGCGCGAGCGCCGGGACGCTGGCGGTCATGGTCGGCGGTACGGACGAGGCGTTCGAGAAGTGCCGCGAGCCGTTCGGGACGTGGGCCGAGCTGGTCCTGCACATGGGCCCGGTCGGGTCCGGCACCCGCACGAAGCTGGCCCGCAACCTGCTGCACTTCGTGGCGTTCACGGCCGCGGCCGAGGCGCAGCGGCTGGCGGAGGCGTCCGGGGTGTCGCTGCGCAAGCTCGGCCGGGTCGTCCGGCACACCGACGCGATCACCGGCGGGCCCGGCTCCATCATGCTGCGCGGCACCACCGCGCCGATGGAGCCGGACGACGAGCTGTACGGGATCCTCGCCAACGTGCGCGGCCTCGGCGAGAAGGACCTGTCGCTGGCGATCGAGCTGGCCGAGGAGCTGGGGGTGGACGCGCCGTTCGCGCGGCTGGCCCTCGACCGCTTCGCCGCGGGCCTCGGCCTCGTCGCCGGGGACACCGCCGGGAACACCGACGAGAACGGAGACTGAGCGTGGACGAGCGGCGGCGGCGCGGCCTGGACATGATGGGGCGGGTGTACGGCTGGGAGGTCGGCGACGGGCACGGCGACTTCTTCGCCCTCACCGCCGACCACCTGTTCGGCGAGATCTGGACCCGGCCCGGCCTGAGCCTGCGGGACCGGCGGCTCCTGCTCATCGGGATGCTCGCCGGGCAGGGCCTCAACGACGTCCTGGACATCCAGATCCCGGCCGCGCTCGCCAACGGCGAGGTGTCCGCGGACGAGCTGCGCGAGATCGGGATCTTCCTGCTGCACTACGTGGGCTGGCCGCTGGGCTCCAAGCTCTGCGTGCAGATCGACACGCTGATCGCCAAGCACGAGCGGGCCCAGCGCAAGAAGGAGAAGGAAACCGAGGCGAAAGAGGGCGAGGCGGGCGGGGCTGGCCAGGCGGGCTAGGGCGCGTGCCAGGTGAGGGCGACCTGGTGCTCGCGGAAGCCCATCGACCGGTACAGCGCGGCCGCCTCGGCCGGGGCGTGCAGGTCGACCCGGGTGACGCCGCGGTTCCCGAACCAGGCCAGCAGCTCCTGCATGATCATGCGGGCGTAGCCGCGGCCCCGGTAGGCCGGATCGGTGACCATGCCGAGCACGTACCCGGCCAGCGCGCCGCCCTGGTACGGGCCCGGCAGCCGGTACTCGACGACGCCGAGGCCGCAGGCCGCCAGCCCGCCCTCGTCGCCGTCCACGACGAAGACGCCGAGGGTGTCGCCGAGCCGCTCCTTGACGTCGCGGGCGAACTCCTCGCGCCAGTCCGCGCCCGCGGCGGGCTCGTCGGACTCCGTGGACTCGGCTGTCTCCAGGGCGCGCCGGAAGAGCAGCTCGCGCAGGCGCGTCAGCTCGGGGATGTCGGCGGTGGCGGCCGGGCGAACGATCACAGTGCCACCCTAGGCGACCGTGCCGGTCCGGCGCTGCCCCCGGCGGCACGCGTTCCGGGTCACACCGGGCCCGTCATCAGCAGCGGGCCGGCGACGCCGAAGCGGGCGACGCCCTGCCGCGTGAGGTTGACCCGCAGGTCGATCCAGCCCGGCCGCCCCTCGGTCCGGCAGTCGGCCGCGCCGCTCGCCGGGAAGTGCAGGTCGCCGGCCGACAGCTTGGCGCCGCGGACGTGCACGGGCAGCAGGATGCGCGCGCCCGGGCCGAGCGGCGCGATGCCGCAGCCGCCGACGTCGCGGCCCCGCGCCCGGGAGCCCACCGGCTCCCCCGCGGCGGGCGCGCAGCCGATGACGCCCGGGTGGCCGTACGGGGCGTACACGCCGTCCGAGCGGCCCACCCCGACGACGTCGACCACGATCACGTCGCCCGGCTCGGCGCCGACCACGGCCAGCGGCCCGCACAGGAGCGGCTCCTCCCCCGGCCCGGCGGGCTCGCACTCCAGCCGCACGGAGCCGCCCGTGATGATCTCGGCCACGGCGGGGATGTCCGGATGCCAGCGGTCGTGGCCGGGCACCGCGCGGGTGGCCGGGACGTCGGGGTGCCAGCGTTCGCGGGCTCCGTGGGTTCCGTGGGCTCCGTGGGCTTCGGAGAAGCGCACGGAGGGCGGGGCGGCTGCGGCGAGCGTGGGCGCCAAGGCGGGTCCTTCCGGGAACGGTCGGCGGCGAACAGGAATGATCTTGCGTTGCCGCTGTTTCGGACCGGTTTCCGCGTGCTGACGAACGGGTTAGGACCGGTTCACCGGAATCGGCGGGAACCTTTCGCTGCGGCCGTGCATCTAAGGCCCATGCGTGCCCGATGGACGGTGGCGGTGCCGCTGGCCGTCCTCCTCACGGCCTGCTCCGGCGAGCCGGTGTCCGCACCGGACCCGGGGCCGCCGCCCATGCGCCTGGTCGCGTACGACGGCTGCGCCGGCCTGCTGGCGGACCTGCGCGCCGCCGCCGGACGCCGGGTCGGCCCGTACGGCCTCGGCGAGCACCGCCCCCGGCCCGGCGTGCTCCCGGACGCGGGCGGCGGGCAGGAGCGCGCGCTCGCCGCGCCGGAGGCGCCCGCCGCCGCGCGGAAGGCACCCGAGCACTCGCGGACGAACGCGCACGAGGCGGGCGCCGACGAGCCCGACCTGGTGAAGACCGACGGCCGCCGCATCGTCGCTCTGGCCAAGGGGCGGCTGCACGTGATCGACCCGGCCACCCGCGAGCTCGTGCACAGCCTCGACCTCCCCGGCCGCTCCGGTCTCTCCGGTCTCTCCGGCGAGAAGCGGCTGCTGCTCAGCGGTGACCGCGCGCTCGTCCTGTCGCGGGGCGGAACGCCGCTGGACCCGGGATTCGCGGCGCGAGGCAAGCCCGTCGCGCCGCACGGGCGGACGGAACTGACGCTGGTCGATCTGGCCGCCGAGCCGAAGGTCGTCGGCTCGCTGACCACGCCCGCCGGCTACCTCGACGCCCGGCAGACCGGCTCGATCGCGCGCGTCGTGGTGACGTCCACGCCAAGGATCGACTTCCCCGCGCTGCCCGAGGGCCCGGAGTCCGAGCGGGCCGCGACCGAGCGCAACCGGGCGATCGTCCGGTCCGCCCCGCTCGACGCCTGGCTCCCGTCCTTCGAGATACGGAACGGGACCGGCCCGGCGAAGGCGTACCGGACGCCGTGCGAGCAGGTGAGCCGGCCCGCGTCGTACACCGGCACCACCATGCTGTCGGTGCTCACCCTCGACCTGGCCCGGGACCTCGGCGACCCGGCCGCGGTGAGCGTCGCCGCCGACGGCCAGACCGTCTACGGCACGGGGTCGAGCCTGTACGTCACCAGCCACCGGCTCGGCGAGCCCGGTCAGTCCGGCGGTTCCGTAGAGCCGGCGGCGAGCACGGACGTGCACAAGTTCGCGACGGCGGGCCCGGGGCGTCCCCGGTACGCGGCGTCCGGCTCGGTGCCCGGCCTGCTGCTCAACCAGTACTCGCTGTCCGAGCACGGCGGGAACCTCCGCATCGCCACCACATCCCCGGGCAGCGCCGCGGAGCCGCGTCTCAGAGAGGCGCCGCCTTCGCAGCGGCGGTCCTCGCAGAGCGCGGTGTACGTGCTGGCGCAGCGCGGCGCCCGCCTCACCCGGATAGGGGACGTGGACGGGCTCGGCAAGGGCGAGCGGATCTACTCGGTCCGCTTCATCGGCCCCACCGCGTACGTGGTGACGTTCCGGCAGGTCGATCCGCTGTACGTGATCGACCTCCGCGATCCGCGGCGGCCGCGGACGACCGGCGAACTCAAGATCAACGGCTATTCGGCGTACCTGCACCCCACCGCCGACGGCCGGCTCATCGGGGTCGGGCAGGACGCCGACGGCCAGGGCCGGACGAAGGGCACGCAGATCTCGCTGTTCGACGTCGCCGGCGCCCCGAAGCGGGTGGGGGCATTCCGGCTGCCGGGCTCCAGCGCGGCGGCCGAGTTCGACCCGCACGCGTTCCTCTACTGGCCGAAGACGGGGCTGACGGTCGTCCCCGTCACCCGGCGGACGGGTTCGGGCGGCGCCCTCGTGCTCCGGGTGGACGGTACGGGCGTCCATCATCTGGGAGCGGTCGAGCCCCCGGACGGCGGACCCGCCGGCCGAATCCTGCGCTCGCTCGTCGTCGGCGACACCCTGTGGACGCTGTCGGACGGCGGCGCGCGGGCCAGCGACGCCGCGACCCTGGCCGACCGCGGCCGGCTGGAATTCTGACGCACCGGAAGAAGGGACCGCACGTGGCCAGGGAGAACATCGACGATCTGCTCCGCTACCTCGTCGAGGCCGCCGCCGGCTTCCCCGGCGCCGTCCGGGCGAGCGCCGTCCCGGGCGAGCCGGGCGTGTTCAGCGTCGAGCTGGAGAACGGCGTGGAGCTGTTCGTGGCCATCGCGGCGGTCACCACCTGACCCGGCCCGGTCCCCGGCCCGTGGGGGTGCCGGGGACCGGGCCGAGCACGCCGGCGGGCCGGCCGGCGGCGGCTAGCGCAGGCCGGTCGAGCGCTGGAGCGCGGTCTGGATGAGCCGGTCGACGAGGGCCGGGTAGTCCACGCCGCTCGCCGCCCACATCTGCGGGAACGCCGACGCCGGGGTGAAGCCCGGCATGGTGTTGATCTCGTTCAGGACCCACCGGCCGTCGGGGGTGTGGAAGAAGTCGACGCGGGCCAGCCCCTCGCAGTCCAGGGCCTCGAACGCCTGCGCCGCCAGCCGCTGGACCTCCTCGATCGCGGCCGGGTCGAGCCGCGGCGGGATGTCCAGCCGCAGCGAGCTGTCGAGGTACTTGGTCTCGAAGTCGTAGAACCCCTGGTCGCCGCTTATCACGACCTCGGCGGGCAGGCTCGCCTCGGGCGGGCCGTCGTCCAGGCCCTGCAGCACGCCGCACTCGATCTCGCGGCCCTCGACCGCCGCCTCGACGATCACCTTGGGGTCGTGCTCGCGGGCGGTCTCGACCGCGGCCTCCAGGTCCTCCTCGCGGACGACCCGGGTGATGCCCATGCTGGAGCCGGCGCGGGCGGGCTTGACGAAGACCGGCCAGCCCAGCTCCTTGATCTCGTCGATCTTGCGCTTGCGCTCGCGCCGCCACTCCCGGTCGCCGACCAGGACGTACGGGCCGACCGGCAGGCCGCGCGACTGCCAGACCAGCTTCATGAAGCCCTTGTCCATGCCGACCGCGCTGGCCAGCACGCCCGCGCCGACGTAGCGGACCCCGGCCAGGTCGAGCATGCCCTGGATGGTGCCGTCCTCGCCGTACGGGCCGTGCAGCAGCGGCAGCACCACGTCGACCTCGCCGAGCGTCCGGGGCACCTGCCCCGGCTCGACGACCATCAGGCCGCGGCTGTCGGGGTCGAACGGCAGCGCGAGGGCCTCGCCCTCCCCGGTCACCTCGGGCAGCCGGCCGTCCTCGATCGCCAGCGGAAGGTCCGCCGGGGCCAGCACCCAGCGGCCGTCGCGGGCGATCCCGACCGGCACCACCTCGTAGCGGTCGCGGTCGATCGCCGCCATGACCGCGCCCGCGGTCACGCACGAGATGGCGTGCTCGGAGCTGCGCCCGCCGAACACCACGGCCACTCGGATCTTGGATGAAGGCTGCGCCATGACGCCCGACCCTACCGCTGCCCAGCCGGTACCGGCCACGAGCGCCCCGCCGCCGGCTCACATGCCATAGCGCTCGGCCTTCGGCGAGCGGGAGATCAGCGCCATCGCGGCGTCCTTGAGCGGCACGCCGCCGTACAGCACCGACACCACCGCCTCGGTGATCGGCATCTCCACGTTGTGCTTGCGGGCCAGCTCCAGCACCGGCGTGCAGGACTTCACGCCCTCGGCGGTCTGCCTGGTCACCGCGATCACCTCGTCCAGCGTCATGCCGCGGCCGAGGTTCTCGCCGAACGTGCGGTTGCGCGACAGCGGCGAGCTGCACGTCCCGACCAGGTCGCCCATCCCGGCGAGCCCGGCGAAGGTGTGCTCGTCGGCGCCCAGCGCGGCGCCCAGCCGGGTGATCTCGGCCAGCCCGCGGGTCATCAGCACCGCCTGGGTGCTGTCGCCGAAGCCCAGCCCGACCGCCATCCCGACGCACAGCGCGACGATGTTCTTGACCGCGCCGCCCAGCTCGCAGCCGACCACGTCGGTGCTGGTGTAGACGCGGAAGTACGGCGTCATCGCGGCCGCCTGCAGGCGCAGCGCCGCGTCCTCGTCCGCGCAGCCGGCCACCGCGGCGCCGGGCTGGCCGGCGACGATCTCGCGGGCGAGGTTGGGGCCGCTGAAGACCGCGACCCGCTCGGCGGGCACGTCCGCGACCTCGCCGATGACCTCCGACATCCGGCGGGACGTGCCGAGCTCGATCCCCTTCATCAGGCTCACCAGCACCGACTCCGGCGGCAGCAGCGGCACCCAGGCGGCGAGGTTCTCCCGGAGCGTCTGGGCGGGCACGGCCAGCGCCACGAAGTCGGCGCCGTCCAGGGCCTCGGCCGCGTCGGTGGTGGCGCGCAGGCCCGCCGGCAGCTCGACGCCGGGCAGGTAGTCGGGGTTCTCGTGCCGCTCGTTCACCGCCCGGACCGGGCCGGGGCGGCGGCCCCAGAGCGTGACCTCGCTCCCGGCGTCGCACAGCAGCTTGGCGAACGTGGTCCCCCACGAACCCGCGCCCATGACGGCCGCCCGCGCCGGCCGAGCTGCCAGGCTCACAGTGCCTCCCCCTCGGGAGACGCCCCCCGAGAACCGCCGGCAAGAACCGCGATCATTCCCTCGCTCCGCTCGGTCATGACGCCTCCTCTCCAGTGCCCGCCCTGCCCGCCGCCCCCCGGCGCTGTTCGAGGACCTTGTGGTGGTCGTACAGCTCCTCGGGCGGCGTCTCGCCGCGCAGCTCTCCGAGCAGCCCGGCGATGGCGCGCATGATCTCGTCGGTGGCCTCGCGCAAGGTGTCCTTGCCGAGGGGCCTGCCCTCGTACCGCGACAGGTCGACCGGCGGACCGGCGATCACCCGCATCCGCTTGCGCGGGAACGGATGGAAGCCCTTCTTCAAACTACCCGCAAGCCCGCGCTGCTCGGCCTTCTTGTACGGCAGCAGCTCGTGCGCGCCCCAGCTCGCCACCGGGACGACCTTGGCGCCGGTGGTCAGCGCCATCCGCGCCGCGCCGGTCTGCCCGGTCATCGGCCACAGCTCCGGATCGCGGGTGCAGCTGCCCTCCGGGTAGAACATCAGGCACTGGCCGTTGCGCAGCGCCTCGGCGGCGTCCTCCAGCGCGAGCGCCGCGTCGGCCCGGTCCCGGTAGACGGGGATCTGCCCGGTGCCGCGCAGCACGGCCCTGATGAAGCGCACGTCGAACAGCGTGGACTTCGCCAGGTAGACCGGGTAGCGGCCCGACGCGTACACGAAGTGGGCCAGCGCGAGGGGGTCGGCCTCGGAGATGTGGTTGGCGGCGATGATGACGCCGCCTTCCCGGGGCACGTTCTCCTGCCCCCGCCAGTCCCTTTTCAGCAGCCCGTGGAGCAGGGGGCGAAGGATGACGATGGTGAACCTTCGCCATGCCGGCGAATAGGCGTGGCTCATGCCCATCCCTCCTCGGTCGGGCCCACGTGTGCGTGGGGCGTCCTCAAGTGTCGTGCTCGACTGCGCATAGTGTCGAGTCGCCATGTCTACAGCAGAGCGCAGTTCTACAGCAGAGCGCGGCGCGCCTCATCTCCAGTGGTCGCTCGTCGTCCCGGTCAAGGTCCTGGCCAGGGCGAAGTCCCGGCTGGCGGCCGCGGCCGGCCCGCACCGCGCGGATCTGGCCCTGGCGGTCGCGGCCGACACGGTGGCCGCGGCGCTGCGCTGCGACCGGGTCCGGCATGTGATCGTTGTCACCGACGACCCGGTACCGGCGGCCGAGCTGGGCGCGCTGGGGGCGCGGATCGTCCCCGACGAGCCGGACGCGGGGCTGAACCCCGCCCTGGTCTACGGGGCGCGCCGGGCCCGCGAGGCCGCCCCCGCGACGGGGATCGGCGCGATCTCCGCGGACCTGCCCGCGCTGCGCCCCGGCGAGCTGGGCCGGGTGCTGGACGGGGCGGCGCGCGCGCCCGAATCGTTCGTGCCGGACGCGGCCGGGGTGGGGACCACGCTGTACGCGGCGCGGCCGGGCGTCCCGTTCGCGCCCGCGTTCGGCGGCGGCTCGCGGGCCGCGCACCGGGCGCGCGGGGCGCGGGAGCTGCGGCCGGACGGCATCGACAGCGTCCGGCGGGACGTGGACACCCTGGACGATCTGCGCGCCGCGCTGGAGCTGGGCACCGGCCCGCGGACGGCCGCGGTCGCCGCGCTGCTGCCCGCGCTGCGCGCCCCGGCGTGAGCCCCCGCCGCCGGACTCCGCCCGGCTAGGCTGGCCGGCATGCAGGGGACGGTGCGCACCTACGACGCGGAGACCCGTACGGGCAGCGTCCTGCTCGACGACGGGACCGAGCTGCCCTTCGACGCCGCGGCGTTCGCCGCGGGCGGGCTGCGGCTGCTGCGCTTCGGCCAGCGCGTCAACCTGGCCGTGGGCGAGGACGACGGGCGGGTCCGCGCGATCACCCTGTCGACGTTCCCGCTTCCCGAACGGCCCGGGTAGCCGGCCGGGACGGGCCGCGGCGGACCCCGGACACACGCGAGCGCCCGGGGCCGCGCAGTGCGGCCCCGGGCGCTGACGAGGGCGTTACTTCTTGCCCGCCACGAGGTTCTTGAAGTCCGCGCCCGCCTTGAACTTGGGCACGGACGTCGCGGGAACGTCGATGGTCTTGCCCGTCGCGGGGTTCCGAGCCGTACGGGCAGGCCGGTCGGCCTTCTCGAACGAACCGAACCCCGTGATCGCGACCTTGTCGCCCTTGGCGACGGCGGTCTGGATCGTCTCCAGGATCGCGTCGACGGCCTCGGCTGCGGCCTTCTTGCTGCCCAGCCGGTCAGAGATGGCGTCGACCAGCTCACGCTTGTTCATGGGTTACTCCTCTAGTTCCCCCCTTGCCCGAACGAAACTAAGGGACCCATAGCACCGACACAATCACCTGCAAGCAATAGTTGCCGTGTCGCAGGCGTTTTGGTCGGTCTCGCCCCCGTCTCGCCGGGCGCCGGACCGGATCCGGCCACCCCGCACGCTAGCGGCCCTCCGGCGCCCGGCGGAAATCGGCGAGGAATGTTTCCAGCCTGCGGGAGGCCAGGCCGGGGTCGCGTTTGGCCAGATCGGTGATCGCCAGGAGCTGGCGGATCAGCCGCCGCCGGGGCTCGGGCGGCAGCGGCGCCACCAGCCGGTGGGCCACCTTCAGCTGCTCGGCCAGCCACGCCAGCGCCGGATCGTCGTACTCGGGTCCGGTCCATGGGACCGTGCTCAATGCAACCCTCCAAAGCGTCGAGCGTGTCTCCGCACTACAAGGAATTGTCCTCTGTGCGGAGACACGCTCGTACAGGCGGGGGTCCTACCGGTCCGCGGTGACCGGCATCCAGGGCGCGCGGTCGCGCTCGTACGCGGCGATGTCGTCGGCGTACCGGAGCGTCAGGCCGATGTCGTCCAGGCCCTCCATGAGCCGCCAGCGCGTGTAGTCGTCGATCTCGAACGGCGCCGTGATGTCGCCGGCCCGCACCTCGCGGGCCGCCAGGTCCACGGTGATCTCCGCGGCCGGGTCGGCCTCGGCGCGGGCCTGCAGCGCCTCGACGGTCTCGACCGGCAGGACCACCGGCAGCAGCCCCATCTTCGTGGAGTTGTTGCGGAAGATGTCGCCGAACCGCGGCGCGATGATGACCTTGAAGCCGTACTGCTGGAGCGCCCAGACGGCGTGCTCGCGGGACGAGCCGGTGCCGAAGTCGGTCCCGGCGATCAGGACGCTGGCGCCCGCGTACTCGGGCCTGTTGAGCACGAACTCCGGGTCCTCGCGCCAGGCCGAGAACAGCCCCTTGTCGAAGCCGGTGCGGCTGACCTGCTTGAGCCAGACGGCCGGGATGATCTGGTCGGTGTCGACGTTGCTGCGGCGCAGCGGCACGCCGCGGCCGGTGTGGGTGGTGAACGCTTCCATGGTCGTGGGATCCCTCAGAGGTCGGCGGGCGCGGTCAGGGTGCCGGTCACGGCGGTGGCGGCGGCGACGGCGGGCGACACCAGGTGGGTGCGGCCGCCCGGGCCCTGCCGGCCCTCGAAGTTGCGGTTGGACGTCGAGGCGCTGCGCTCGCCCGGCGTGAGCTTGTCGGGGTTCATCGCCAGGCACATCGAGCAGCCGGCCTCGCGCCACTCGGCCCCGGACGCGGAGATGACCTCGTGCAGCCCCTCCTGCTCGGCCTGCTTCTTGACCTTCATCGAGCCGGGGACGACCAGCATCCGGACGCCGTCGGCGACCTTGCGGCCGTCCAGGATCCCGGCGACGGCGCGCAGGTCCTCGATGCGGCCGTTGGTGCAGGAGCCGACGAAGACGGTGTCGACCCTGATCTCGCGCAGCGGGGTGCCGGCGGTCAGGCCCATGTACTCCAGCGCCCGCTCGGCCGCCTGCCGGTCGACCGGGTCGGCGAACGAGGCGGGGTCGGGGACGGACTCGCCCAGCGGCAGGCCCTGCCCCGGGTTGGTGCCCCAGGTGACGAACGGCGTCAGCTCGGCCGCGTCGATCACGACCTCCTTGTCGAAGACCGCGTCGTCGTCGGTGCGCAGCGACTTCCAGTACTCGACGGCGCGGTCCCAGTCCTCGCCCTGGGGGGCGTTCGGGCGGCCCTTGAGGTACTCGAACGTGGTCTCGTCCGGGGCGATCATCCCGGCCCGGGCGCCGGCCTCGATGGACATGTTGCAGACCGTCATCCGGCCCTCCATCGACAGCGACCGGATCGCCTCGCCGCGGTACTCGATGATGTGGCCCTGGCCGCCGCCGGTGCCGATCCGGGCGATGATCGCCAGGATCAGGTCCTTGGCGGTGACGCCCTCGGGCAGCGCGCCGTCCACGGTCACGGCCATCATCTTCGGCTTGATCTGCGGCAGGGTCTGGGTGGCCAGGACGTGCTCGACCTCGCTGGTGCCGATGCCGTGGGCGAGCGCGCCGAACGCGCCGTGCGTGGAGGTGTGCGAGTCGCCGCACACCACGGTCATGCCCGGCTGGGTCAGCCCCAGCTGCGGGCCGATGACGTGCACGATGCCCTGGCCGTCGTCGCCCATCGGGTGCAGCCGGACGCCGAAGTCGGCGCAGTTCTTGCGCAGCGTCTCGACCTGGGTGCGCGACACCGGGTCGGCGATCGGCTTGAGCAGGTCGGTGGTCGGGACGTTGTGGTCCTCGGTGGCGATCGTCAGCTCGGGGCGGCGGACCTTGCGGCCGTTCATCCGCAGCCCGTCGAACGCCTGCGGGCTGGTGACCTCGTGGACCAGGTGCAGGTCGATGTAGAGGAGGTCCGGTTCGCCCTCGGCACGTCGTACGACGTGCGCGTCGTACACCTTGTCGGCCAGTGTGCGGCCCATCGCTCCCACCTCGTCTGCTTGAAACTGGCGCCACGGGGCTCCGTGGTCTCGGTCACCTCGGCTTGCATCTCAATCTGCGAGACGACAATATCAAGGCATGGACAACTCTAGCGGAGTCGGCGTACTTGACAAAGCCGTTCTCGTTCTGAACGCGCTGGAGGCCGGTCCGGCCTCGCTCGCACAGCTCGTCCAGAGCACCGGGCTCGCCCGGCCGACCGCCCACCGGCTCGCCGTCGCGCTGGAGCACCACCGCCTCGTCCACCGCGACGGCCAGGGCCGCTTCGTCCTCGGCCCGCGGCTGGCGGAGCTGGCCGTGGCGGCCGGCGAGGACCGGCTGCTGGCCATCGCGCAGCCCATCCTGGCGCAGCTGCGCGATCTCACGGGCGAGAGCGCCTCGCTGTTCCGCCGCCAGGGCGACGTGCGGGTCTGCGTGGCCGCCGCCGAGCGCAGCAGCGGCCTGCGCGACACGATCCCGGTCGGGGCGGCGCTGCCGATGACCGCCGGGTCGGCCGCGCAGATCCTGCTGGCCTGGGAGGAGCCCGACCGGCTGCACCGGGGGCTGCGCGGCGCCAAGTTCGAGGCCACGACGCTCTCGTCCGTACGGCGGCGCGGGTGGGCACAGAGCGTAGGCGAGCGCGAACAGGGAGTAGGCTCTGTCTCGGCGCCGGTCCGCGGCGCCGGCGGCCGGGTGATCGCGGCGGTCTCGGTCTCCGGCCCGCTCGAACGGCTCTCCCGCTCCCCCGGCCGGATGCACGCCGGGCCGGTGATGGCCGCCGCCGAGAAGATCTCCGAGTCGATGCGCCGCACCACCGTCCGCTGAGGAGGCGGCCATGAAGGGCGAGACCGGCGGGGCCGAGGCCGACCTGCGCGCGCGGGTCGCGCTCCTCACCCTCGACGAGAAGGTGCGCCTCCTGACCGGGGACGGCTTCTGGACCCTGCACCCGGCCGGGAAGATCGGCCTCGCCCGGATCGTGCTGTCCGACGGCCCGTCCGGCGTGCGCGGGACCGTCTGGGGGCGGGACACGAGCCTGCTGTTCCCCAACCCGACCGCGCTCGCCGCCACCTGGGACCCCGAACTCGCCGCGGAGGCAGGGCGGCTCACCGGCGCCCAGGCCCGCGACAAGGGCGTGCACGTCCTGCTGGCGCCCACACTCAACCTGCACCGCACCCCGCTCGGCGGCCGGCACTTCGAGAACTACTCCGAGGACCCGCTGCTCACCGCCCGGATCGCGGCGGCGTTCGTCCGCGGCGTCCAGTCGGCCGGGGTCGCCGCCACCGTCAAGCACTTCGTCGGCAACGACTCCGAGACCGGCCGGATGTCGTACGACGCCCGGATCGACGACCGCACGCTCGCCGACCTGTACCTGCGCCCGTTCGAGGAGGCGGTACGGGCCGGCGCGTGGGCGGTGATGGCCGCGTACAACCGGGTCAACGGCGCCACCATGACCGAGAACCGCCCCCTGCTGACCGGTCTCCTCAAGGAGGAGTGGGGCTTCGACGGCGTGGTGGTCTCCGACTGGACCGCCGTCCGCTCCACCGAGGCCGCCGCGCTGGGCGGCACGGACCTGGAGATGCCGGGCCTGCCGTGGAGCCCGTGGCGGGAGAATCTGGCCGCCGCCGTCCGCGCGGGGCGCGTCCCCGAGGAGCTGATCGACGACAAGGTCCTGCGCGTGCTGCGCCTCGCGGCCCGCGTCGGCGCCCTCGAAGGCGTCCCCGCCCCGCCGCCCGCCACCACGCCGGACGACGCCCGCGACCGTCTCCGCCGGCTGGCCGCCACGTCGATGGTCCTGCTCCGCAACGACGGCACGCTGCCCCTGCGGGCGACCCGGAGCGTCGCGCTGATCGGGCCCAACGCCGTCCGGTTCAACCCGCAGGGCGGCGGCAGCGCGCACGTGGACCCGGACCATGTCGTGACGCCGTACGAGGGGCTCCGCCGCGCGCTCGGCCCGGACGCGGAGATCACCGTCCACGCCGGCGTGTTCCCGCACGAGCGGCTCGCGCCGCTGCGGGCCCCCGCCCGCGTCGACTACCTGGACGCCGCCGGCGCCGTCCTGCGCTCCGAGGAGCGCCGGACCGCGCACCTCCTCGCGTTCGCCGAGAGCATCCCCGAGGGCACGGCCCAGATCACGATCAGCGCGACGCTCACCCCGGCCGCGGGCGGCGTCCACACCTGTGCCGCCGCCGGGACGGGCGACTTCGAGCTGCGCGTCGGTGACGACGTCCACCGGGTCACGCTCGACCCCGTGGGCGGGGACATGGTCGAGGCGCTGATGAAGCCGCCGGAGCACCGCGTCCGGGTGGAGCTGCCCGCCGGGCGCCCCGTGCCGGTCGAGCTGCGCCACACCCTGCCCGGGGAGGCGTTCGCCGTCGCGTTCGGGATCGGCCACCACGAGCCCCGCATGTCCGAGGACGAGGAGCTGGCCGCCGCCGTCGCCGCCGCCCGCGCCGCCGGGACCGCCGTGGTGGTCGTCGGCACCAACGACGACGTGGAGAGCGAGGGCTTCGACCGGACGGACCTGGCGCTGCCCGGCCGCCAGGACGAGCTGGTCTCGGCCGTCGCCGCCGCCAACCCCCGCACGGTCGTGGTCGTCAACGCCGGCGCCCCGGTGCTGATGCCCTGGCGGGACGAGGTCGCCGCCGTCCTGTGGGCCTGGCTGCCCGGCCAGGAGGGCGGCGACGCGATCGCGGACGTGCTGACCGGCGCCGCCGAGCCCGCCGGCCGGCTGCCGACCACGTTCCCGGTCACCCGGACGGGCGTGCTGTCCCCGCTCCCCGGCCCGGACGGCACCCTGGAGTACGCCGAGGGCACCGCGATCGGCTACCGGCACTACGTCCCCGAGGACGTCGCGTACCCGTTCGGCCACGGCCTCGGCTACACCACCTGGGAGTACGAGTCGGTGACCGCGGCCGGCGGCGCCGCCGAGGTGACGGTCCGCAACACCGGCAACCGGCCGGGGCGCGAGATCGTCCAGTGCTACGCCTCGGGCCCCGCCCTTCCGGTCCGCCTCGCCGGCTTCGCCGCCGCGACGGCCGGTCCCGGCGAGACGATCACCGTCCCGGTCGCCCTGGACCCGCGCCTGGAAGGCCCGTACCGCCTCCACGCCGGCCGTTCCGTCGCCGACCTCCGCCTCGACACGGAGATACCCGCGACCCCCTTTGGATAGTGCGGGTACCGAGCACCGGAATGGCGCTAGGAATGGGGTGCCGAAGGGGGTTCTCGGGCATGCAGATTTCGGAACTGAGCGACCGCAGCGGGCTCACCGTTCAGACGATCAAGTTCTACATCCGCGAGGGGCTGCTGCCCAGGGGCACGGCCGCGGGGGCCACGCGGGCCGAGTACGGCGCCGGGCACCTGGAGCGGCTGCGCCTCATCCGCGCGCTGCGCGAGGTCGGCGACCTGCCGGTCGCCGCGATCCGGCGGATCCTGGCGGCGGTGGAGGACGGCGGCGCCGGGCCGCACGAGCTGTTAGGCGCCGCCCAGCACGCCATCGGGCCGCACGTCGCGGTGCCCGACGACCCGCACTGGCGGGCCGCCCGGGAGGACGTCGACGCGCTCGTCCGGGAGCTGGGCTGGCAGGTCAGCCCGCACGCGCCGGCCCGCGACCTGCTCGCCCGCACGTTCGTGGCGCTCCGCCGGCTCGGCTTCCCGATCACCCTGACCGACCTGCGGCCGTACGTGCGGGCGGCCGCCGACATGGCCGAGCACGAGGTCGGGCGGGTCGCCCGCGACGGCCCCGGGACGCGCTCCGTGCACGCGCTGCTGGTCTCCACGCTCCTGTACGAGCAGGTGCTCACCGCCCTGCACCGGCTGGCCCAGGAGGACGCCGCCTCCCGGCACTTTGATGGGAATTAAGAATTTCACCCGGATTAGTCGGAATTGGGTCGCATAAAATACGTTCGATGCCCGAAACCCGATGGACCGCCCGGCTCCTCAGCGAGGGCGAGGACCCCGATCCTCGATTCACCCTCGCCAACGAGCGCACTTTCCTCGCCTGGATCCGCACCGCGCTGGCCGTGATCGCCGGCGGCATCGGACTGGCGGTGGCGGGCGACGCGCTCGCCGCCCCGCTCCGCAACGGCCTGGCGATCACGTTCTCCGCCACCGGCGCGCTGATCGCCGCGCTGGCGTTCCGCCGCTGGCTGCGCACCGAGCGCGCCCTGCGCCGCGGCCAGACGCTGCCGCCGCCCCGGCTCGCCCCGATCATGTCGTACGGCCTGGCCGCGGCCGCCGTCGTGCTGCTGGCGGCCCTGCTGGCCACCCGATGAGGCTCTGGGACCCCGGCGCCCAGCCCGAGCGCACCGCGCTGGCCTGGTCGCGCACCACGCTCTCGCTGATCGTCGCGGGGCTGCTCTGCGTCCGCTTCGCCCCCACCGCCCCCAGCGCCGCGCTGGCCGCCGCGGCCGTCTGCGGCGCCGTCTCCCTCCAGCTGCGGCGCACCCAGAAGCAGCACGTCAGGCGCACCTCCGCGCCGCCGGCCGTGGACCCCGTCTCGGTCGCCCTGGCCACGGCCGTCACCGTCCTGCTGGGACTCACCGGCCTGCTCCTCGCGCTGGCCTGAGACCCTGGGGCCATGTTCGTCAGCCTCACCACCGACTTCGGGCACGCGTACACCGCCGTCTGCGCCGGCGTGATCCACCGGATCGCGCCCGGCGGCACCGTCCTGGTCCTGAGCGACGAGGTCACCCCGTACGCGATCGTCGAGGGCGCGCTGCTGCTGCGGCAGTCCCTCCCGTACCTGCCGGTGGGCGTGCACGTCGCCGTCGTGGACCCCGGCGTCGGCACGCCCCGCCGCCCGGTCGCGGTCCGCACCGGGCGCGGCGACACCCTCGTGGGCCCCGACAACGGCCTGCTCGTCCCCGCCGCCGAGCGGCTCGGCGGCCTGGAGCGGGCGCACGTCCTCGCGAACCCCGCGTACCGCCTGCCCGAGATCTCGGCGAGCTTCCACGGCCGCGACATCTTCTCCCCCGCCGCCGCCCACCTCGCCACCGGCACGGACATCGCCGACCTCGGCCCCCGCGCCGGCGACCTCGTACGGCCGGACATCCCGGCCCCCGAGATCGAGGACGGCGGACTCCGCACCACGGTCCTCTACACCGACCGCTTCGGCAGCCTGATCCTCTCCGCGACCCCCGCGGACCTCGAACGGGCCCTCGGCCCCGTGGCACCCGGCACACCGCTGGCCGCCACCGAGACGGTCCCGTTCGCCTCCACCTACGGCGACGTCCCCACCGGAACCCCGCTCATCTGGGAGGACTCCTCGGGACAGCTCGGCCTGGCGGTCAACCAGGGCTCCGCCGCCGACCGCTACGGCCTGGCCGCCGGCGCCGTCCTCACCCTCCGCCGGGCAGACTGATCGCATGGATCTCGACGTCGTCGCCTGGGTGCACGTCTCCCGGGACCGGATGCTGGCCGTACGCTCCCGCGGCCGCGACCTGCTCTACCTCCCCGGCGGCAAGCGCGAGCCCGGCGAGGACGACTGGTCGGCGCTGTCCCGCGAGGTGCGCGAGGAGCTGGCCCTCGACCTCGACCCCGCCTCGTTCCGCGAGCTGGGCGTCGTCCGCGCCGCCGCGCACGACCAGCCCGCCCACACGCACGTCCGGATGGCCTGCTTCACCGCCGCGTACGCGGGCGAGATCCGGGCCACCGGCGAGGTGGACGAGTTCCGCTACATCGGCACGCCCGACCGCGCCCTCCTCGCCCCCGCCGCCCGGGCCGCCCTGGACCTGGCCACCGCCAAGGGCCTGCTCTCCTGAGACTTCCCCACTTGTCCCCCTTTTCACATCGAGGGTTCAATGTGATGATGCTCGGACCATGAATCTGACAGAGCAGGAACTGAGCGCGCTCAGCGGCAGCGGCTTCCACGTCGAGGACATCCCCTCCGAGGAGGTCGACCGGCTGGAGGCGCTCTACGGCCCCCTGGCCGGCAGCGTCCGGGAGCTGATGGACGCCGTCATCCGCACCCAGGTCGACGACGCGGCGATCGAGCGGGCCCGCGCCGAGATCGACGCCGTCACCGCCCGCCTGCGGGAACGGCAGACCGACGGACCGTTCGGCATCAGGTTCAACCGGTCGGGCCGCAGCTGGTCGTGGGGCAACGCGGTCATCGGGCTGCGCAACGCCATCGCGCCGCCGCTGGTGATCGAGCACGGCCCCGACGGCGCGCGCGCCGCGTTCGAGCTGGGCGCCGCGTACGAGGGCCCGCCCGGCAACGTCCACGGCGGCGTCCTCGCCATGATCCTCGACCACCTCATGGGCGAGACCGCCAGCCAGGGCGGCCGCCCGACCGCCACCGGCACGCTGACGCTCCGCTACCTGCGGGGGACGCCGCTGGGCCCGCTCCGGGCCGAGGGCCGCGTCGACCGCGTCGACGGCCTCAAGTCCTACGTGACCGCCTCCATCGCCGACGCCGAGGGCCCCACCGTCGAGGCCGAGGGCGTCTTCATCGTCCCGCGCTGGGCCCGCGGCCACTTCTAGGGAGAACCATGCGCCACGGAATCGTCCTGTTCACCAGCGACCGCGGCATCGCGCCCGCACGGGCCGCCAAGGCGGCCGAGGACGCCGGTTTCGACACCTTCTACGTCCCCGAGCACACCCACATCCCCGTCCGCCGCGACGCCGCCCACCCCGGCACCGGCGACGAGACGCTCCCCGACGACCGCTACACGCGCACCCTCGACCCCTGGGTCTCGCTGGCCACCGCCGCCGCCGTCACCACCCGGATCCGGCTCGCCACCGCGGTCGCCCTCCCCGTCGAGTCCGACCCGATCACGCTCGCGAAGGCGATCGCGACCCTCGACCACCTCTCCGGCGGCCGCGTCACCCTCGGCGCCGGCTTCGGCTGGAACACCGACGAGCTCGCCGACCACCACGTACCGGCCAAGAAGCGCAGGACCGTCCTGCGCGAGTACCTGGAGGCCATGCGCGCCCTCTGGACGCAGGAGGAGGCCTCCTACGAAGGCGAGTTCGTGGCCTTCGGCCCCTCGTGGGCCTGGCCGAAGCCCGCCCAGGCGCACGTCCCCGTCCTCATCGGCGCCGGAGCCGGCCCCAAGACCTTCGAGTGGATCTCCGCCAACGCCGACGGCTGGATGACCACCCCGATCGAGCAGGACGTCCCCGCCAAGGCCGCCGACCTCCACAAGGCCTGGACGGCCGCCGGCCGCGCGGGCGCGCCCGACATCGCCCTACTGGCCACCAGCCGTCCCGACCGCGACGAGATCGCCCGCTGGGCGGACGCCGGCGTGACCGACGTCATCTGGGGCCTGCCCGACAAGTCCCCCGACGACGTGACGGCGTTCATCGGCCGGCTCGCCGGCCGCGTCCGATGACGCTGAGCGCCAAGGGGACCAAGCTCAACCGCCGGGGCCTGGAGACCCGGGAGCAACTGCTCAGGCTCGCCATCCGCTGCCTGGCGGAGGGCGGCCCGGACGCGGTCAGCGCCAACCTGGTCGCCCGCGAGGCGGGCGTGACGTGGGGCACGATCCAGCACCAGTTCGGCGACGCGGACGGCCTGTGGGCGGCGATGCTGGAGTACATCGGCACCAAGTGGGAGACCGTGCTCCCCGAGGTCCCCGAGAACGCCACCCTCGCCGCCCGCGTCGACGCCGTGGTCGAGATGCTCTGGAACGCCCTGGAACGCCCGGCCTCGAAGGCGGTGACCAACCTGCGCACCGCGCTCCCCCACCGCCCGCGGGACCTGGAGGCCGCGTACCCCCGCACGGCGTCGGCGCTGGCCACCTGGGACGCCGAGTGGTCCGCCACCTGCGACCGCGCGTTCGACGGCGTCCTGGTGGACAGGACCAGGCTCGCCCGCATCCGCGGCCTGCTCCCCGCGGCCCTGCGCGGCCTCCGCGACGAGCAGAACCTCAGCACCTTCACCGACGTGGACGAGTCCCGCCGCGGCCTCTCCGAGGCCATCACCGCGTACCTGTCCTGACCAACGCGAAAGGGCCGGGATCACGATCCCGGCCCGTGGTGAAGGCGGAGCCTTCACATCGGGGTTCCAGGGGTCGTCCCCTGGGAGAACACATCCTCCGGCGAAGTCGCCCGCAAGGGCGACGAGCAGGAGATCCGAAGTACCCCCGAGCGGATTCGAACCGCCGTTACCGCCTTGAGAGGGCGGCGTCCTAGGCCACTAGACGACGGGGGCATGCAACCGACCCCAGGAAAACCTGGGATCGACTCGAACGACCTGCGCAACCCCTCACATGAAGGCGAAGCCTTCACCCGGGGGTTCCAGGGGGTCGCCCCCCTGGGCAAACACCGAGACCCGGCGAAGTCGCCGATCAAGGCGACGAGCAGGATGTCCCGCGTACCCCCGAGCGGATTCGAACCGCCGTTACCGCCTTGAGAGGGCGGCGTCCTAGGCCACTAGACGACGGGGGCGTGTCCGGCCCGTCAAGCGGCCGGAACAGCTGGGGTACCAGGACTCGAACCTAGACTAACTGAACCAGAATCAGTCGTGCTGCCGATTACACCATACCCCAGTGCGGTAAGCGGGCCCTTCGGATCGGGATCCTCCGGGTCGCTCGCGCCTCGAAGAGAATACAGGACCTTGGGAGTTCGACCAAAACGATTAGGCGCCGTCGCCCGGCGGGTCCAGGTGGGTGTTGCCCCACTCGACGAGGGGGCGGAGGCGGCGCCACGAGTCGCGGACGCGGTCGGCGACCTCGCGGGTGTGCATCCAGGGGTCGGCGGGCCAGCCCTCGTGGGCGTAGAGGGAGCGGTGCCGCAGCAGGTCGAGGCGCGGGTGTCCGGGGTCGGTGCCGCGGGGGCGGGTCTTGAGGCGGTCGCCGGCGATCTCCAGGCCGGCGGCGCGGAGGCGGTCGACGATGGCCTCCAGCTCCTTGCCGCTGGAGTCGGCGTCGACGGCGGCGCGGTAGCGGCGGAGCCGGTCGGGATCGGGGGCGAACATGCCGCCGGCGACCATGAGGCCGTCCGCGTCGACCTGGACGTACAGGCCGCCGAGGGCGTGCGCGCCCTGGTGGGTCTTGTACGGGGTCTTGTCGTGGGAGAACCGGACGTCGCGGTACGGGCGGAAGAGTTTGGCGGGGCCGAATTCCGCTTCGAGTTCGGCGCACAGTTCGGCCAGGGGCTCGCGGACGCTGCTCTCGTAGACGGGTTTGTGCGCGGTCCAGTAAGTCTTGGAGTTGTCGGCGAGCAGTCCTTCGTAAAAGGCGAAGGTCTCGTCACTGAAACCCGCGAATGCCATGATCTCTCCTTGCCGTACGGCCTCCGTACCAGGGTAGGGAGGCCGTACGACAAGCGCGCCGGGGACGGCGGAGTGTGCCGGGTTCAGTCGCGGGCGACGACGCGGTTGGTGAGGCTGCCGATGCCCTCGACGGTGACGGTGACCTCGTCCCCGATCTCCAGGGGGCCGACGCCGGCGGGGGTCCCGGTCAGGATGACGTCGCCGGGCAGCAGCGTCATGACCTGGCTGACGTACTCGACGAGCGCGGGCACGTCGTGCAGCAGCAGGGACGTCCTGGCGTCCTGCCTGGTCTCCCCGTTGACGGTGGTGGTGATCGCGAGGTCGGCCGGGTCGGCCTCGGTCTCGATCCAGGGGCCGAGCGGGCAGAAGGTGTCGAAGCCCTTGGCCCGCGTCCACTGCCCGTCCCTGCTCTGCAGGTCGCGGGCGGTGACGTCGTTGGCGACGGTGTAGCCGAGGATGACGTCGGCGGCGCGGGCGGCGGGCACCTCCCGGCACATCCGGCCGATGACCACGGCCAGCTCGCCCTCGAAGTCGACCCGCTCGCTGAGCTTCTCGGGGTAGGCGACCGCCTCGCCGGGGCCGATCACCGCGGTGGACGGCTTGCTGAAGATCACCGGCTCGGCCGGCGGCTCACCGCCCATCTCGCGGGCGTGATCGGCGTAGTTCTTGCCGATCGCGATGACCTTGCTGGGCAGGATCGGGGCGAGCAGCCGCACGTCGGCGAGCGGGAACCGCTGCCCGGTGAACGTCAGCTCCCCGAAGGGGTGGGCCGCGACCGCGGCGATGGTGTTCTCTTCCACCACCCCGAAGGACATGCCCTCGTCGGTGGAGAACCTCGCGATACGCATGGCGTCGAGCCTAGTACGGGTGTCGTTTGTCAGAAGCCGCAGGGCTTGCCGTTGAGCTCGCAGTCCTTCGGGTCGGCCGCGGCGCCCTCGGCTCCGTACTGGACGTCCCAGGTGGCGCCGGGCTGGATCGCGGGGGCGTTCTCGAGGGGCCGGATCTCGACCGTGCCGCCCTTGCGGACGAGCCGCGCGCCCCAGATGTTCTTCACGTTGCCGCCCGGGGCGGTGAAAGTGATCTTCCAGTCCTTCAGGGGCCTGCTCGACCGGTTGGTGATGACGAACCTGCCCTCGTAGTAGCCGGGGTCGCGCTGGACGAGCTGGTAGCTGATGCCCTTGCCCGGGACGACGGGGCCGACCGGGGCGGTGGTGGGCGCCGGTATGGGGGCGCCCGGGGACTGCGTCGGCGCGGGTGCCGCGCCGGGGGCCGTGGCGCCGGGCGATGCGGCGGGCGCGGCCGTTCCGGTCGGCGCGGCCGTGCCGGTGGGCGTGGCGGGCGGTGCGGTGGACTCCGCGGGCCCGGCGGCGGGGCCGCCGCGGGTCGCGGGCTTGTCCTCGCCGGACAGGACGATGGCGGCGACGATGGCGCCGGCGCCCACGATCAGCATCGCGGCGATGGCGGCGGCCAGCAGGAGCGGCCGCCTCCCCTTGCCCTGGGACGGCGGCACGCCGCCGGACGGGGACGCGGCGGGCGGCGGTCCCGGCGGGAGGCCACCCGAGGGGGACGCGGCGGGCTGCGGGAAGCCGACCGGGAGCGGCGGCGGGGCGCCGGTGGGCGGGGTGGGCGCCTCAGAAGGCACCGGCGGCACGGGCGGCGGCGCGGCCTCGGCGGGCGGCGCCGACTCGTGGTGCGCGGCGGGCG
>NZ_JBEZWH010000052.1:0-56233 GCF_040703975.1 Spirillospora sp. NPDC029432 | reverse complement strand
GGCCGCCCGGATCATCGGCGCCACCACGTACTCCAAGCTCTCCCCGCTCGTCACCAAGCTCCTCGCCGAAAAGTGAGTGCGGCGAGATGAACCCCACCGACACCGTCCTCAGCGGTTCGCTCATGCTCGCGGCGCCGCTGGCGGTGCTCGCCGGGGTGGTGTCGTTCGTGTCGCCGTGCGTGCTGCCGCTGGTGCCGGGCTACCTGTCGTACGTGACCGGCATGTCCGGCGCCGACCTGGCCGAGCAGCGGCGCGGCCGGCTGCTGGCGGGGGCGGCGCTGTTCATCGCGGGCTTCACCGCGGTGTTCGTGACGGCCGGGGTGGCGTTCGGCGGGCTCGGCCGGTGGCTGCTGGAGTACCAGGACCCGATCACCCGGGTGCTGGGCGCGCTGACCATCGTGTTCGGGCTCGCGTTCATGGGGCTCGTCCCCGGGCTCCAGCGGACCCTGAAGTCGGGCCGGCTGCCGGCCGCCGGGATGGCCGGTGCGCCACTGCTGGGCGTGCTGTTCGGGCTCGGCTGGACGCCCTGCATCGGCCCGACGCTGGCGGCGGTGCAGGCGCTGTCGTTCAGCGAGGCCAGCGCCGGGCGCGGCGCGCTGCTGTCGCTGGCGTACTGCGCCGGGCTCGGCCTGCCGTTCGTCGCCACCGCGCTGGCCTACCGGCGCGCGCTCGGCGCGTTCGGCGCGGTGAAGCGGCACTACGGGCTGGTCATGCGGGTCGGCGGCGGGATGCTCGTCGCCATCGGCGTGCTGCTGGTGACCGGGCTGTGGAGCGACCTGACCATCCAGATGAAGTCGTGGATCGGCGGCTTCGAGACGGTGATTTGAGTATGGCGAAGACGCCGGACGCCGACGTGACGGCGGAGAACGACGCGGCCGCGGACGACCCGGCGGCCGCCGCCGAGGCCGGGACCGAGGCGCCCGCCGAGCGGCAGGCGCCGAAGGAGGTGCCCAAGCCCAGGGGCATGGGCCCGCTGGGCTGGCTCCGCTGGGGCTGGCGGCAGCTCACCACGATGCGGACCGCGCTGATCCTGCTGTTCCTGGTGGCGCTGGGCGCGGTCCCCGGATCGCTGCTGCCGCAGCGCGGGCAGGCCCCCGAGAAGGTCACCGAGTACTTCGAGAAGCACCAGACGCTCGCGCCCTGGTTCGACAGGCTCTCGCTGTTCGACGTGTTCGCCGCGCCGTGGTTCGCGGCCATCTACATCCTGCTGTTCGTGTCGCTGGCCGGATGCGTCATCCCGCGCGCGTTCGTCCACTACAAGGCGATGCGGGCCCGTCCTCCGGCGGCGCCCCGCAACCTCGGCCGGCTCCCGCAGAGCGCCTCGTACGAGACCGACGCCTCCCCCGAGGAGGTGCTCGCCGAGGCCCGCGAGGTGCTGCGCAAGCGCCGCTTCCGCGTGGACGCCGGCGACGGCTCGGTCGCCTCCGAGAAGGGCTACCTCGGCGAGACCGGCAACCTCGTCTTCCACCTCGCGCTGCTGGCGCTGCTGTTCGCGCTCGGGATGGGCAACCTCTTCGGGTACCGCGGCGACGTGCTGATGACCGAGGGCAAGTCGTTCGCCAACTCGCTCGCGCACTACGACCAGTTCGAGCCCGGACGGGCCTTCGACAGCGACGACCTGCCGCCGTTCACGCTGACGATGGACGACTTCACCGCCAAGTACCAGAGCTCCGGCGAGCAGCGCGGGCAGGCGATCGACTACGAGGCCAGGATGCGCTTCCGGGAGACGCCCACCTCCAAGGAGAAGTCGTACCGGCTCAAGGTGAACCACCCGCTCATGGTGGGCGGCGCCAAGGTCTACCTCCTCAACCACGGGTACGCGCCCGTCTTCACCGTCCGTGACGCCAAGGGCGACATCGCCTACAAGGACTCGGTGCCGTTCCTGCCGATGGAGCAGCGCAATTACACCTCCGAGGGCGTCGTCAAGGCGCCCGACGCCGAACCGGACCAGCTCGCGTTCTACGCGATCCTGTGGCCGACCGCGGTGGCGTCCGAGGACGGCAAGCAGATCGTGTCGGCGTTCCCCGCGCCGATCCGGCCGATGGTGACGATCTCCTCGTTCAAGGGCGACATCGGGCTCGACAAGGGCACCCCGCAGTCGGTCTACAAGCTGGAGGGCATCGGCAAGACGCTGCACCCGATCAAGGACGGGCAGAAGCTGCTGGAGCCCGGCGAGACGCTCACGCTGCCGGGGAACGCCGGATCCATCACGTTCGACGGGATGCGCGAATGGGCGGCCCTGTCGGTCAACCACGACCCGGGCCGGATGCCGGCGCTGGTCGCGGCGATCCTCGCGGTCGCCGGGATCGTGGCCTCGTTCATGGTCCGGCGCCGCCGGGTCTGGGTCCGTGCGCGGGCCGGCGAGGGCGGGCGTACCGTGGTCGAGGTCGGGGGGCTCACGCTCGGGCACCCGACCCCGGAGTTCGAGGACATCGTGGCCGCGCTGCGCGGCCCGCAGGAGCCCGGGACCGGCGAGCGGCCCGAGCAGCGCGACGGGGCCGATGCAGGCGCCTCGCCGGCGACCGAGAATAAGGAGTGACGAGGGTGGGAGCCACCGACCTCGCGAACCTGAGCGACAAGCTCATGCTGACGACAGTCGTGCTGTACATCGTCGCGATGGTCTCGTACGCCGCCGACCTCGGCTTCGGCCGGCGCCGCGCGGCCGCCGAAGCGGCGGAGAAGGCGGACGCCGAGGCCGCGGCGAAGACCGAGGCCAAGACGGAGGCCAAGGTGCTCGTCGGCGCCGGCGCCGCGGACGCCCCGGCCGCCGGGTCCGGGACCGTGTCCAAGGAGTCCAAGGACGTCGAGGCCGGCGCCGGCTCCGGCGACGCGGAGGAGACCGGGCGGCGCGTCGAGTGGGCGCGGCTGGCGGTCATGCTGTCCGTGCTCGGCTGGGCCGCGCACATCGGCACGCTGGTGTCGCGCGCGTGGGCCGCCGAACGCTGGCCGTGGGCCAACATGTACGAGTTCCTCACCGCGATCGCGCTGGCCGCGGTGACGGCGTTCCTGTTCGTGATGTGGCGCTACAAGGCGCAGTTCCTCGGCGCGTTCGTCATGCTCGCCGCCGTCGTCGCGCTCGGCGTCGCCAACATCTGGCTGTACGACGGGATCGGCCCGGTCGTCCCGGCGCTGAACTCGTACTGGATCGCCATCCACGTCTCGGCCGCCATCATCGCGACCGGCGCGTTCACCGTCGGCGGCGCCTCGACGATCCTCTACCTCCTCAAGGCGCGCCAGGAGGCCAGGGCGGCCGCGGGCGGCGCCGGCTTCCTGTCGCACCTTCCCGGCGCCGACGCGCTCGACCGGCTGTCGCTGCGGGTCACGATGTTCGCGTTCCCGATCTGGACGGCCGCCATCATCATGGGCGCCATCTGGGCGGACGAGGCCTGGGGCCGCTACTGGGGCTGGGACCCCAAGGAGATCTGGTCGTTCATCACCTGGATCGTGTACGCCGCGTACCTGCACGCCCGCGCCACCGCCGGCTGGAAGGGCCGCAAGGCCGCGATCCTGTCGCTGGTCGGCTTCGCCGCGCTGATGTTCAACTTCTTCGGCGTGAACTACCTGTTCTCGGGCCTGCACTCGTACGCGTAGCGGGGGCGCGCCCTAGTCGTCCTCCTGGAGGCGGCGTTCCAGGTCGCGCAGGAACTCGGGATCGTCGTCGGGGCCCTTCGGGGCCTCGGCGCGCGATCCCGGCCCGGCCGGCGGGCCGCCGCGGGCGGCGGTGCCGCGCACCCGGCCGAGCGCGAGCCACAGCAGCGCGCCGGCCGCGAACCCGAGCAGCACCACGAGGAACCAGCCGAACTTGGGCAGGTGCCGGACGCCGGCCTCGTCGGTGGTGAGAACGTCGAAGAGCGCGAAGAGCCACACTCCGATCAGGACGAGCGAGAGCAGCACGTACGCCATGACTCGAGCGTAGACGGTGACGGGCGGGGATGACGCCGTGTCGGGTGACGGCTTACTCTGCTGCGAGGGTCCTGAGACTTGACGGTACGGGGGCCCGCTGACAGAGGAGCCCGATGCGCTTCAAAGGCATCCACCGCCGGCCGCGCGAGACGAGGGACGCCGCGCTCGCGCCCGCACCGGCCGAGGGCGGGCGGCGCACGGAGCGGCGCACGGAGCGGCGGTGGCTGCGGCCCCGGGTCGGACGGGCCCGCGACCGGTTCGGGCGGTTCCGCCGGATGGTGCGCGACAGCGACCTCGTCCCGGGCACCGACGCCGCGCCCGAGCCTCCCGGTTCCGGGCACCGGCCCGCCGTCGCCGCCGTGCCGCGTGCGCGCGACCACTCCTGGCGCGACTTCGAGCTCGACGACGGCGACGGATTCGACGAGGCGGACGGGTTCGACGGGGCGGGCGGGTTCGCCGACGCGCCCCCGCTCCGCGTGGCGCCGCGCCCGCCCGAGTCGCCGTACCGGGCGGACGGGCGGCGGCACTGCGGCGTCCTGGAGAACGTCCTGCACCGCCAGTGGGACGACCGGCAGGGCCCGCCCACGCCGGAGGTGGTGCGCGCCGTCGACAGCCTGGCCGCGCTGCCGGACCGGCTCAAGGAGCTGCTCGCGGGCGGGCTGGAGGGGATCTACGTCGGGCCCGGCGGCGTGCCGCAGCTCGACGACATGGGGCACCTGCGCGACCGGCCGCTGCCGTCGGGCCGGGCGACCTGGGACATCTGCGCCGGCGCGTACGGCGACGGCAAGATCGTGGTGGGCGACCGGCCGTCGCCGACGCCGGACGTGATGATGCACGAGGTCGGGCACGCGCTCGACGACATCGACGGCGGGGACGCCGGCTGGCGGTCCGACGGCGCCGCGTTCCAGGAGCTGTACGAGCGGTGCAAGCCCCACCTGGCCAGCGAGTTCCACCGGCAGCCCGACGCGCTCGGCCGCCGCGAGTTCTTCGCCGACGCGTTCGCCGCGATCTCCTCCCGGCAGCGGCCCGCGCTGGTCGATATGCTCGCCGGCGACATCCGGGTCGCGCTCGACGTCATGCTCTTCTTCAACCGCAGATACGGGATCTGATGCACCCGGACGACCAGCACCGAAGGTGATCGACGATGTACGTGATCCGGCTACCCGACGGGACGCTCCGGGTCCCCCACAGCGTCCTGGCCGGCTCCGCGGAGGATACGGACGAGGACGCGGACGAAGGGCGGATCATCGCCCAGGCCTACGTGGAGCTGCGTCCCGGAGACCCGGACTACGAGCGCTTCCTGGACGGGTCCGTCACGGAGGAGGAGATGGAGGACACGCGGCGGCGCTGGCGTGACGAGGACGCGGAGCTGGGGCGCGTGTTCGAGGAGTGGAAGGCCGGCCGCGCCGACGAGTGAGACCAGGTGAGGCCGAGTGGGGCCGGGCGAGTGGGGGCCGGCCGAGTGGAGCGGGGCGGGCGGGGAGCCGCGCCGGGCTGGGGGCGCGGCCGCCCGCGCGAACGGTCCGGATAGGGGGACCGGGCGTCCGGCGAGTTCGCGGTGCGGGCCGGCGGGCCGGCGGGCCGACGGGAGACCGTCGGCGGGGCCGTCAGCGGGCGGAGTGCTCGGCGACCGGCTCTTCGCCGCGCAGCAGCGCGTGCACCTCGGACTCGCGGAAGCGGCGGTGCCCGCCGGGCGTGCGAATGCTGCTGATCCGGCCGGCCGCCGCCCATCGCGTGACCGTCTTCGGATCGACCCGGAAGAGGGCGGCGACCTCTCCGGGAGTCAGCAGGCGCTCGCTGGTGCTTTCCACGTTTTCTCTCCCCCTTTGTCCCGCTCTCGGTGCGGGTGGACTGTTTCCTAGTGTGGCGGGTCAAGACCGATTTCTCCCTTGTTTTCGCAAAAGATCACCCACGGTAGTGCCGTGAACAGGGGAGATCACGGGAAGTTAACACGGAATGCGTCGCATCCGTCACATCGGCCCCAGGAGCGATCTTCAGCCCCCGCGGTACGGCGCCCCCCGGCCCTCCCGGCGCCACCCTCCGATACCACCGCATAGGCTCGGAACATGCCGGATCTTGTGTCGCTCGCGGAGATCGAGAAGGCGGCCGAACGGCTCGCCGGCGTGGCGGTCCGCACCCCGTTGGTGCCCTTCCCCCAGGCGGACCCCGAGCGCGAGCCGCAGCTGCTGGTCAAGGCCGAGTCGCTGCAGCCGATCGGCGCGTTCAAGCTGCGCGGCGCGTACGCGACGATCTCGGCGCTGCCCCCGGAGGTCCGCGCCCGCGGCGTCGTCGCGCACTCCAGCGGCAACCACGCGCAGGCGGTCGCGTGGACGGCCCGCGCGCTCGGCGTCCGCGCCGTCCTGGTCGTCCCGCACACCACGCCCGCGGTGAAGGTGGACGCGTGCATCGCGCTCGGCGCTGAGATCGTGTACGTGGAGCCCACGATGGAGGCCCGCGCCGGCACCGCGGAGAAGCTCGCCGAGGCGCACGGCTTCACGCTCGTCCCGCCGTTCGACGACCCGCGGATCATCGCCGGGCAGGGCACCACCGGGCTGGAGATCGTCCAGGACCGCCCGGACACCGAGGTGATCCTCGTCCCGGTCGGCGGCGGCGGGCTCATCGCCGGGATCGCCGCCGCGGTCAAGCGGATCAGCCCGCTGGCCAAGGTGATCGGGGTGGAGCCCGAGCTGGCCGCCGACGCCCGCGCCTCGCTGCTGGCCGGCCGCCCGGTCGCCTGGCCCGCCGAGGACACCGCGCGGACCGGCGCGGACGCGCTGCGCGCCCAGCGGGTCGGCGACCTCACGTTCGCGCACATCCGCGAGCTGGTGGACGGCATCGTCGCGGTGAGCGAGGACGAGATCGAGGCCGCCATGGGCCGGCTGGCCCGCGAGGCCCGCCTGATCGCCGAGCCCGGCGGCGCCGTCGCCACCGCCGCGTTCCTCTACCGGGGCGCCGAACTGCCGCCCGCGCGCACGTACGTCTCCGTGCTGTCCGGAGGGAACGTGGAGCCGTCCGTCCTGGCCCGGATCCTGGCGGCGCAGACCGCCGGGTAGCCTGGAGGCGTCATGCGCTCCGTACTCTTCTACACCGCCGCGCGGTTCATGGTCTTCCTGGTCACGGCCGGGATCCTCTTCCTGTTCGGCGCCCGCGGGCTGCTCCTGCTCGGGCTGGCCGTGCTGATCAGCGGCATCGTCAGCTTCGTCCTGCTGTCGGGGCAGCGCGACGCGATGTCGACCGCGGTCGTCTCCGGGGTACGGGAGCGCCGCCGCAAGTTCGACCAGGCGCGCACCAAAGAAGACGGTTAGCCCCTGAAGCGGGCCCTTCACCCGACTCTTAGGGTGGAGGCATGACCCGCGCTGATCTCGACAAGCAGCCCGCCGACGTGGCGGCCATGTTCGACCGCACCGCCGACCGCTACGACCTGCTCAACAGCCTCATGACCGGGGGGCAGGACCGGCGCTGGCGGCGGGCGGTGGTCCGGGCCGTGGACGCCCGGCCGGGGGAGCGGATCCTCGATCTCGCGGCCGGTACGGGCACCTCGTCGGTGCCGTTCGCCGAGGCCGGCGCCGCCACCGTGGCCTGCGACTTCTCCCTCGGCATGCTGCGGGTCGGGGTGCGCAGGCAGCAGGGCGTCCGGGGACTGCACTTCGTCGCCGGGGACGCGCTGCGGCTGCCTTTCGCGGACGGCTCGTTCGACGCGGTGACCATCTCCTTCGGGCTGCGGAACGTGGCCGACACCGGGGCCGCGCTGCGTGAGCTGCGGCGCGTCGCCAAGCCCGGCGGCCGGCTGCTGGTCTGCGAGGTCAGCCATCCCCCCAACCGGCTGCTGCGTTTCGGGCACCGCACCCATCTGAAGGTGGGGCTGCCGGCGCTGGCGCGGTTCAGTTCCAATCCCGACTCCTACACCTATCTCGCCGAGTCGACGCTCGCCTGGCCCGACCAGGCGGCGCTGGCGCGGCTGATCCAGGCCGCGGGCTGGAGCAGGGTGCGCTGGCGCGACCTCACGTTCGGGGTCGCGGCGATGCACCACGCCGTCAACCCGGGCTGACCCCCAAGCCGGTCCGGACAAGATCGCTGTTTCGGACCGGTCCAAATCCGAGGCGGTCCAGAGGTACACAGCGACCGCCAAGAAGGAATAGACTCCCTCCGGATCCTTGTGAAGTACTTCACAAGCGAACGAGCTAAAGAGGAAAGCAGTGAGCGACACCACCCGGCAGGCAGATGTCATCGTCGTCGGGGCCGGACCCGCCGGGGCCTCCACCGCGTACTGGCTGGCCCAGTCCGGCCTTGACGTGCTGCTGCTGGAAAAGGCCACGTTCCCGCGCGACAAGATCTGTGGCGACGGGCTGACCCCGCGCGCCGTCCGTGCCCTGATCGGCATGGGCGTCGACATCAACGCGCCCGGCTGGGCCCGCAACAAGGGCCTGCGCATCTACGGCGGCGGCGTGAAGGTCGAGCTGCCCTGGCCCGAGCTGGCGAGCTTCCCCGACTACGGCCTGGTCCGCACCCGCATGGACCTCGACCGGCTGCTCGCCGAGCACGCCGCCAAGGCCGGCGCCGAACTCCTCCAGGGCTGCAACGTCACCGCCCCCATCCTCGACGAGCGCACCGACCGCATCGTCGGCGTCCAGGCGCGGTACCAGGGCGAGGACGTCGAGTTCCGCGCCCCGCTCGTGGTCGCCTGCGACGGCAACTCCTCCCGCCTCTCGCTGGCCATGGGCCTGCGCCGGCGCGAGGACCGGCCGATGGGCGTTGCCGTCCGCCGCTACTTCGAGACCCCGCGCCACGACGACGAGTACATGGAGGCCTGGCTCGAACTCTGGGACGGGCAGCGCCTGCTCCCCGGGTACGGCTGGGTCTTCCCGGTCGGCGACGGCACCTCCAACGTCGGCCTCGGCCTGCTCAACACCAGCAAGGCGTTCCAGAACGTCGACTACCGCGGGATGCTCAAGGGCTGGTGCGCGAACATGCCCGAGGAGTGGCGGTTCGACGAGGACCACGCGACCGGCCCCATCCGCGGCGCGGCGCTCCCCATGGGCTTCAACCGGCAGCCGCACTACACCCGCGGCATGCTGCTCGTCGGCGACTCCGGCGGCATGATCAACCCGTTCAACGGCGAGGGCATCGACTACGCCCTGGAGTCCGGGAAGCTGGCCGCCGAGATCATGATCCAGGCGCTCGGCCGCCGCACCCCGGCGCAGCGCGAGCGGACGCTGTACGAGTACCCGCGCATCCTCAAGGACGAGCACGGCGGCTACTTCACCCTCGCCCGCGTCTTCGTGCAGGCCATCGGCGACCCGCGGGTGATGAAGTTCCTCACCGCGCACGGCCTGCCGCACCCGACGCTGATGCGCTTCACCCTCAAGCTGCTGGCCAACCTCACCGACCGCCGCGGCGGCGACGCGATGGACCGCGTCATCAACGCGATGCAGAAGGTGGCGCCTGCGGCATGAGGGTGAGCGAGACCGGCCTCGTGGTCATGCGAGACGTGGGAAGGGGGCGTCTCAGGGCGCCCTGAAGGCAAGCGGGGGCACCTCTTTACCCCCCGAGGGGAGTGCATTTGGTCACCTTGGCTAGGGTGGCGACCCGTGCTCGTGACAGAAGTCACGAGCGTGTAAAGGGTCACGCCGCCGTGGCGCGCCCGTCCGGCGCCGCGCACCGCCCCGCGCGGCGCGTGCCCGGGCGCGCTCCGTACAGCGTCGTACGTTCCGAGGAGAGGCAGTAGAGACATGGATCTCTATGTTCCGATCATCGTGCTGGGGGTGCTCGCCTTCGTCTTCGCGGCCGGGTCGGTGGCCATGGCCGCGCTCACGGGGCCCAAGCGGTGGAACCGGGCGCGCCTCGACGCCTACGAATGCGGTATCGAGCCGACGCCGCAGCCGGTGGGCGGCGGGCGCTTCCCCGTGAAGTACTACCTGACGGCGATGCTCTTCATCGTCTTCGACATTGAGATCATCTTCCTTTACCCCTGGGCCGTCGCCTTCGACCGGATGGGGCTCTTCGGGCTTGTGGAGATGGTCCTGTTCATCCTCACCGTGCTGGTGGCGTACGCCTACATCTGGCGGCGCGGTGGTCTGGAGTGGGACTAATGGGTCTTGAGGAGAAACTCCCCAGCGGCTTCCTGCTGACCACGGTCGAGCAGGTCGCCGGATGGGCGCGCAAGAGCTCGGTCTGGCCAGCCACGTTCGGGCTGGCGTGCTGCGCCATCGAGATGATGGCGACCGGCGACCCGCGGCACGACTTCTCCCGCTGGGGGATGGAACGCGCCTCGGCCACCCCCCGGCAGGCCGACCTGATGATCGTCGCGGGCCGGGTGAGCCAGAAGATGGCCCCCGTCCTGCGGCAGATCTACGACCAGATGACCGAGCCCAAGTGGGTCATCGCGATGGGCGTGTGCGCCTCGTCGGGCGGCATGTTCAACAACTACGCGATCGTGCAGGGCGTCGACCACATCGTCCCCGTGGACATCTACCTGCCCGGCTGCCCGCCGCGGCCGGAGATGCTGCTGGACGCGATCCTGAAGCTGCACGACAAGATCCAGAACACCAAGCTCGGCCCGCAGCGCAAGGCGCAGATCGCCGAGCTGGAGGAGGCCAAGCGCCGGCAGCTGCCGCTGCTCGGCCAGCCGGGAGGTGTCGCGTGAGCTCGCAGCATCCCGAGCAGAAGGCCGAGCAGGCCGCCGACCAGCTGCCCGCGCACTCCGAGGAGGAGCGCAAGGAGCAGCCGATCGCGCGGACGGGCATGTTCGGCGCCAAGACGACCGGCGACACCTCCGGTTACGGCGGACTGGTGGTGCGGCAGAGCCCCAAGGTGTCCTCTCCGCGCCCGTACGGCGGTCCCGAGGGCACCGCCGAGGAGGGCCCGTTCGACGAGGTCGCGAACCAGCTGGAGCGGGCGCTGCCCGACTTCGGCGACGCGATCGAGCGGGTCGTGGTCGACCGCGGCGAGATGACGTTCTTCGTCAAGCGGGAGCGCATCGAGACGGTCGCCCGCACCATGCGGGACGACCCGAAGCTGCGCTTCGAGCTGCTCAGCGGCGTGTCCGGCGTGCACTACCCGCAGGACGCGGGCGCCGAGCTGCACGCCGTCTACCACCTGCTGTCGATCACCCACAACCGGCGGGTGCGGCTGGAGACCACCGCCCCCGACGCCGATCCGCACATCCCGTCGGTCGTCGCGGTGTACCCGACCGCCGACTGGCACGAGCGGGAGACCTACGACTTCTTCGGGATCGTGTTCGACGGGCACCCGGCGCTGACCCGGATCGAGATGCCCGACGACTGGGTCGGCCATCCGCAGCGCAAGGACTACCCCCTCGGCGGCATCCCCGTCGAGTACCGCGGCGCCGAGATCCCGCCGCCGGACGAAAGGAGGTCGTACACGTGAGCCCTGGAGCAAGGTGCACCGTGAGCGGCCGCGCGGCGGCTGGACCGAGGAGCGCAGGGAGCTCGCGACCGGAGCGACGAGGGAAGCCGTCGCGTGAAAGCGGCCGCGAACCGGCGAGCGGAGCGAGCCCGAGGAGCACAGCGTGAGCCCATCGACGAAGTACACCGAGTACGACGCGTACGCGGCCGACGAGGCGGCGGAGGGCAAGGTCTTCGACGTCTCCGGCCAGGACTGGGACCAGGTCGTCGCGGGCGCCGAGGACCTCGGCGACGAGCGGCTGGTCGTCAACATGGGGCCGCAGCACCCGTCCACGCACGGCGTGCTCCGGATCATCCTGACGCTCGACGGCGAGACGGTGAACGAGGCCCGCGTGGGCATCGGCTACCTGCACACCGGCATCGAGAAGAACATGGAGTTCCGGACCTGGACCCAGGGCACCACGTTCTGCACCCGGATGGACTACCTGGCGCCGATCTTCAACGAGACGGCGTACTGCCTGGGCGTGGAGCGGCTGCTGGGGATCGAGGACCGGATCCCGGAGCGGGCCCAGATCATCCGCGTGATGATGATGGAGCTCAACCGGATCTCCTCGCACCTGGTCGCGATCGCCACGTTCGGCCTCGAGCTGGGCGCGACCACGGTGATGCTGAACGGCTTCATCGAGCGCGAGTACACCCTCGACCTGTTCGAGGAGATCACCGGCCTGCGGATGAACATGGCGTACGTCCGGCCGGGCGGTGTCGCGCAGGACCTGCCGAGCGGCGCGATCAGCAAGATCGAGGACTATCTGGAGCGGATGCCGAAGCGCCTCCAGGCGCTGCGCAAGCTGATGGACGCCAACCCGGTCTACCTGGCGCGGACGAAGGACGTCGCGTACCTGGACCTGACCGGCTGCATGGCGCTGGGCATCACCGGCCCGGTGCTGCGCGCGACCGGCATCCCGTGGGACCTGCGCAAGTCACAGCCCTACTGCGGTTACGAGACGTACGACTTCGAGACCGCCACCGAGACCGGCAGCGACGTGTACGCCCGCTATCTCGTCCGCATGACGGAGATGGAGGAGTCGCTGAAGATCGTCCGGCAGTGCGTGGACCGGCTGCGCGGGTCCAAGGGCCCGGTGATGATCGAGGACAAGAAGATCGGCTGGCCGGCGCAGCTGGCGATCGGCGCGGACGGCATGGGCAACTCGCCCCGGCACATCGCGCACATCATGGGCACCTCGATGGAGGCCCTGATCCACCACTTCAAGCTGGTGACCGAGGGCTTCCGGGTGCCGGCCGGGCAGGCGTACGTGCCGATCGAGTCGCCGCGCGGCGAGATGGCGGCGCACGTGGTGAGCGACGGCGGGACGCGCCCGTTCCGGGTGCACTTCCGCGACCCGTCGTTCACGAACCTGCAGGCCGTGCCGGCGATGTGCGAGGGCGGGATGATCGCCGACGTGATCGCGGCGGTCGCGAGTCTCGACCCGGTGATGGGGGGTGTGGACCGATGACGGTTCCGGACACGAACAGGCAGGTGCCGGTGGCCGCGCCGGTGGTCCCGGAGAAGGTCGAACCCTTCGACCCGGCGGTGCGCGAGCGGCTGGAGCGGGACGCCAAGGAGATCATCGCCCGCTATCCCAAGCCGCGCTCGGCGCTGCTGCCGATGCTGCACCTGGTGCAGTCCGAGGACGGGTACGTCTCGCAGCGCGGGATCGACTTCTGCGCCGAGCAGCTGGGCATCACGTCCGCGCAGGTCACGGGCGTCGCGACGTTCTACACGATGTACAAGCGCGAGCCGGTCGGCGAGTACCACGTCGGCGTCTGCATCAACACGCTCTGCGCCGTCATGGGCGGCGACCAGATCTGGAGCGAGCTGAGCGACCATCTGGGCGTCGGCCACGACGAGGCGACCCCGGACGGCAAGGTCAGCCTGGAGCGGATCGAGTGCAACGCGGCGTGCGACTTCGCGCCGGTGATGACGGTCAACTGGGAGTTCTTCGACGACATGACTCCCGAGAAGGCCAGGGCGCTGGTGGACGACCTCCGCGCCGGTAAGCAAGTGCTTCCTTCGCGGGGCCCGTCGTCGCTGTGCTCGTGGAAGGACGCCAGCCGCGTGCTGGCCGGATTCCCCGACGGGCGCGCGCACGAGGGCCTCCAGGCGGGGCCGCAGTCGCTCGTCGGCCTGGAGCTGGCCAAGCAGCGCGGCTGGGAGGCGCCCGCCACGGACGCCGACCGTCCGGCGCCGCACGAGCCGGTGAAGCCGGGAGAGGTCACCGACCCGCCGCCGAACGAGCCCGGCAAGCCCATCGGCGGCCAGGTCAAGCCCGGTACGCAGGAGGGCCGCAACCAATGACCACGCTCACCCCCATCCTGACGAAGGAATGGGACAAGGCCGACTCGTTCACCCGCGAGGGGTACGAGCGCGCGGGCGGCTACCGCGCCCTGCGCACGGCGCTGGCCATGCCGCCGGACGACATCATCCAGGCCGTCAAGGACTCCGGCCTCCGCGGCCGCGGCGGCGCGGGCTTCCCCACCGGCATGAAGTGGGGCTTCATCCCGCAGGACGGCAAGCCGCACTACCTGGTGGTGAACGCCGACGAGTCCGAGCCGGGCACGTGCAAGGACATCCCGCTGATGATGGCCAACCCGCACGTGCTCATCGAGGGCATCGTCATCAGCTCGTTCGCGATCCGCGCCAACCACGCGTTCATCTACGTGCGCGGCGAGGTGCTGCACGTCATCCGCCGGCTCCAGCAGGCGGTCGCCGAGGCGTACGAGGCCGGCTACCTGGGCCGCGACATCCTCGGCTCCGGCTTCGACCTGGAGCTGGTCGTGCACAGCGGCGCCGGCGCGTACATCTGCGGCGAGGAGACCGCCCTCCTCGACTCGCTGGAGGGGTATCGCGGCCAACCGAGGCTGAAGCCTCCCTTCCCTGCCGTCGCGGGCCTGTACGGCGGGCCCACTGTCATCAACAACGTCGAGTCGATCTCCTCGGTTCCCTCGATCGTCGAGAACGGCGCCGACTGGTTCGCGGCGATGGGCACCGAGAAGTCCCAGGGGTACGGGATCTTCTCGCTGTCCGGGCACGTGACCAAGCCGGGGCAGTACGAGGCGCCGCTGGGCATCACGCTGCGCGAGCTGCTCGACATGGCGGGCGGGATCCGGAGCGGGCACCGGCTGAAGTTCTGGACGCCGGGCGGCTCGTCCACCCCGATCTTCACCGACGAGCACCTGGACGTTCCGCTGGACTTCGAGTCGGTGGGGGCGGCCGGGTCCATGCTCGGCACCCGTGCCCTCCAGATCTTCGACGAGACGACCTGCGTCGTCCGCGCGGTGCTGCGCTGGTCGGAGTTCTACGCGCACGAGTCGTGCGGCAAGTGCACGCCGTGCCGCGAAGGCACGTACTGGTACAAGCAGATGCTCAAGCGGCTGGAGGCCGGGCAGGGCGAGGAGAAGGACCTGGAGACCCTCCTGGACCTGTCCGACAACATCCTCGGCCGGTCGTTCTGCGCGCTCGGCGACGGTGCGACGAGCCCGGTGGTCTCGTCCATCAAGCTCTTCCGCGACGAGTACCTCCAGCACTTCGAGCAGGGCGGCTGTCCGTTCGACCCGGCCGCCTCCACCCTCTGGGGAGGTGGGAGCAAGTGACCGCGACCAAGCCCGAGGCGCCCGTCGAGAAGCGCGAGGACATGGTCCAGGTGACCATCGACGGCTTCGAGATCGAGGTCCCGAAGGGCACACTGATCATCCGGGCCGCCGAGCTGCTGGGCATCCAGATCCCGCGGTTCTGCGACCACCCGCTGCTCGACCCGATCGGGGCCTGCCGGCAGTGCCTGGTGGAGATCCCCGACGCCGGGAACGGCCGCGGGATGCCCAAGCCGCAGGCGTCCTGCACCACGACCGTGATGCCCGGCATGGTGATCAAGACCCAGCTCACCTCGCCGGTCGCCGACAAGGCGCAGCACGGCGTGATGGAGCTGCTGCTGATCAACCACCCGCTGGACTGCCCGGTCTGCGACAAGGGCGGCGAGTGCCCGCTGCAGAACCAGGCGATGTCGAACGGCCAGGGCGAGTCCCGGTTCACCGAGGCCAAGCGGACGTTCCCCAAGCCGATCCCGCTGTCCAGCCAGGTGCTGCTCGACCGCGAGCGCTGCATCCAGTGCGCCCGCTGTACCCGGTTCTCCGACCAGATCGCCGGTGACGCGTTCATCGACCTGTTCGAGCGCGGCGCCAAGGAGCAGGTCGGCGCTGCGGACGGCAAGCCGTTCCAGTCCTACTTCTCCGGCAACACGGTGCAGATCTGCCCGGTCGGCGCGCTGACCGGCGCGGCGTACCGGTTCCGGTCGCGGCCGTTCGACCTGATCTCGACGCCGAGCACGTGCGAGCACTGCGCGGGCGGCTGCGCGCTCCGCACCGACCACCGGCGCGGCCGGGTCACCCGGCGGCTGGCCGGCGACGACCCGCAGGTGAACGAGGAGTGGAACTGCGACAAGGGCCGGTGGGCGTTCACCTACGCCACCCAGCCCGACCGGCTGACGCACCCGCTCGTCCGGAACGAGGACGGCGTCCTGGAGACCGCGTCCTGGCCCGAGGCGCTGACCATCGCCGCCCGCGGCCTGGCCCGCGGCAAGGCGAAGGGCGCCGGGGTGCTGACCGGCGGCCGGGTGACGCTGGAGGACGCGTACGCGTACGCCAAGTTCGCCCGGATCGCGCTCGGCACCAACGACATCGACTTCCGGGCGCGGGCCCACTCGGCCGAGGAGGCCGAGTTCCTCGCCTCGTCGGTGGCGGGCCGCCCGATCGAGGTCACCTACTCCGACCTGGAGAAGGCGCCCGCGGTGCTGCTCGCCGGCCTGGAGCCGGAGGAGGAGTCGGCGATCGTCTTCCTGCGGCTGCGCAAGGCGTACCGCAAGAAGGGCCTGAAGGTCTTCTCGGTGGCGCCGTTCGCCACCCGGGGCCTGGAGAAGATGGGCGGCACGCTCATCCCGTCGCTGCCGGGGGCCGAGGCCGAGGCGCTCGGCTCGCTGGTCGCCGACGGCGCGCGGACGCCCGCGCGCGAGGCGCTGGAGTCGTCCGGGGCGGTGATCCTGGTCGGCGAGCGGCTGGCCGGCAGCCCCGGCGCGCTGTCCAGCGCGGTCCGGCTGGCGCAGGTCACCGGCGCCCGGCTGGCCTGGGTGCCGCGCCGGGCCGGGGAGCGCGGCGCGATCGAGGCCGGGGCGCTGCCCGGGCTGCTGCCGATCGGCCGCCCGGTCGCCGACCCCGCCGCCCGCGCCGAGGTCGCCCGCGCCTGGGCGGTGTCCGACCTGCCCGCCGCCCCCGGCCGGGACGGCGCCGCGATCGTCGCGGCCGGTGCCGCCGGCGAGCTCGGCGCGCTGCTGGTCGGCGGTGTCGACCCGTACGACCTGCCCGACCCCGAGGCGATGCTGGCGGCGCTGGAGGCCACCCCGTTCGTGGTGAGCCTGGAGCAGCGGGTCAGCGCGGTCACCGACCGCGCCGACGTGGTGCTGCCGGTCGCGGCCGTCGCGGAGAAGTCCGGGACGTTCGTCGACTGGGAGGGCCGCGGCCGCCCGTTCGACACCGTGCTGAAGTCCGCCGGGACGATGTCCGACCTGCGGGTGCTGAACGCGCTGGCCGGCGAGCTGGACGTGCACCTGGGCCTGCCGGGGCCGGAGGCCGCCAAGCGCGAGCTGTCCGACCTGGGCGCGTACCGGGGCGAGCGTCCCGCGGCGCCGAGCGCGACGCTGGGCGCCACGCCGCAGCCGGGCAGCGGCGAGGCGCTGCTGGCCAGCTGGCGGCTGCTGCTCGACCGCGGCCGGATGCAGGACGGCGAGCCCTACCTGGCCGGCACGGCCAAGCCCGCGGTGGCCCGGCTCTCGCCCGCCACGGCCCGCGAGATCGGCGCCGTCGGGACGGGCGCCGGCGACACCGGAACGGTCGCGACCGTCACGACCGGGACGGTCACCGTCACGGTCACCGCGGCGCGCGGCGCGGTGACGCTCCCGCTGGAGATCACCCCGGACCTGCCGGACCGCGTGGTCTGGCTGCCGGGCGACTCCGCGGGCTGCTCGCTGTACCGCGACCTGGGCGTGACCGCCGGCAGCGTGGTCAAGATCTCCACCGGAGGCGCGTCATGAGCGTGAGGGTGTCGTCCGTACTCGCGGCAGCGCCGCCCGACCCCACCCTGGAGGCCTCGTTCGGCCGCGACCCGTGGTGGCTGATCGGCGGCAAGGTGCTGGCCGTCTTCGTCTTCCTCGTGGTGACCGTGCTGCTGACGATGTGGATCGAGCGCCGCGTCATCGGCCGCATGCAGCTGCGCGTCGGCCCCAACCGGGCCGGGCCCTTCGGCCTGCTCCAGGGCCTCGCCGACGGCGTCAAGCTGGCGCTGAAGGAGGACATCGTCCCCCGGAACGTCGACAAGGTCGTCTTCATCCTGGCGCCGATCATGTCGGCGGTGCCGGCGTTCATCTCGTTCATCATCATCCCGTTCGGGCCGACGGTGTCGATCTTCGGGCACCACACCCCGCTGCAGGGCACGGACCTGCCGGTGGCGGTGCTGCTGGTGCTGGCGATGTCGTCGATGGGCGTGTACGGGATCGTGCTGGCCGGCTGGTCGTCGATGTCGCCGTACTCGCTGCTGGGCGGGCTGCGCTCGTCCGCGCAGGTGATCTCGTACGAGATCGCGATGGGGCTGTCGTTCGTGGCGGTGTTCCTGTTCGCCGGCTCGATGTCCACCACCGAGATCGTCAACGCGCAGGCCGACCGGTGGTTCGTGCTGCTGCTGCTCCCGTCGTTCGTGATCTACGTGGTCACGATGATGGGCGAGTCCAACCGGATCCCGTTCGACCTCCCCGAGGGCGAGGGCGAGCTGGTCGGCGGCTTCCACACCGAGTACTCGTCGCTGAAGTTCGCGATGTTCTTCCTCGCGGAGTACATCAACCTGGCGACGCTGTCGGCGCTGGCGACCACGCTGTTCCTGGGCGGCTGGCGCGCCCCCGCGCCGATCACCATGGTCTGGGAGGGCGCCAACACCGGCTGGTGGCCGGTGCTGTGGTTCATCGCGAAGATGGGGCTGTTCATCTTCTTCTTCATCTGGCTGCGCGGCTCGCTGCCGCGGGTCCGGTACGACCAGCTGATGAAGCTCGGCTGGAAGGTCCTGATGCCGGTCTCGCTCGGCTGGATCATGCTGGTCGCGACCGTCCGCGCCCTCCAGCTGGAGGGCTACGACATGCGCCAGATCATGCTGTACGGCGCGGTCGCCGCGGGCGTGGTGCTGATCGCCACGATCCTGTGGGAGACGATGCGCGGCGACGGCGACGCGGCGAAGGAGATCGTCCCGGGCGCGGGCTCCGGCTCCGGCACGGGCACGGGCGAGGCCGCGCCGGCCTTCCCCGTCCCGCCGATGGACGCCCCGCACTACCACGGCCGCAGCGCGCAGGCGTCGCAGCCGGTCACGACCACGCGTGAGGAGGTCGGAAGTGGGACTCACTGACTTCCTGAACCCGGTCAAGGGGTTCGGGGTCTCGTTCCATCAGATGTTCATGAAGAGCGAGACCGTCCAGTATCCCGAGGTGAAGAAGCCGACCGCGCCGCGCTTCCACGGCCGGCACCAGCTCAACCGGTGGCCGGACGGGCTGGAGAAGTGCATCGGCTGCGAGCTGTGCGCGTGGGCCTGCCCGGCCGACGCGATCTACGTGGAGGGCGCCGACAACTCCGCCGAGGAGCGCTACTCCCCGGGCGAGCGGTACGGCCGCGTCTACCAGATCAACTACCTGCGCTGCATCCTGTGCGGGCTGTGCATCGAGGCGTGCCCGACCCGGGCGCTCACGATGACCAACGAGTACGAGCTCGCCGACGACAGCCGCGAGAGCCTGATCTACACCAAGGACATGCTGCTGGCGCCGCTGCGCGAGGGCATGGAGCAGCCGCCGCACGAGATGCGCCTGGGCGAGACCGAGGAGGACTACTACCGCCTCGGTCTCCAGTCCGACGAGTCCGCGGAGAAGGGGCCGGGCGCCGCGGAGAGGAGTGAGTCCAAGTGAGTCCCGACGTGGTCGCGGCGCAGGTCGCCGACGCCCAGCCGGGAGAGCCGTTCATCTTCTGGCTGCTGGCCGTCGTGTCGGTCTGCGCCGCCCTCGGCATGATCTTCATGCGGCGGGCGGTGCACTCGGCGCTGCTGCTGGCGGCCGTGATGCTGTCGCTGGCCGTCCTGTACGCGGTGCAGGACGCCCCGTTCCTGGCGTTCGTGCAGGTGATCGTCTACACGGGCGCGGTGCTGATGCTCTTCCTGTTCGTGCTGATGCTGGTCGGGGTCAGCTCCACCGACTCGCTGGTGGAGACGATCCGGGCGCAGCGGATCTGGGCGGCGGTCGCCGCCCTCGGCTTCCTGGTGCTGCTGGGCCTCGGCTTCGGCGACGCGGCCCTGTCCGACGCGGCCGGAGTCACCGCGCAGAACAGCGACGGCGGCAACGTTGTCGCGCTGGCCCGGCTCATCTTCGGCAAGTACGTGTTCGCGTTCGAGGCGACCAGCGCGCTGCTGATCACCGCGGCGCTGGGCGCGATGGTGCTGGCGCACCGCGAGCGCACCACGCCCAAGCCGACCCAGCGCGACCTCGCCGAGAAGCGGTTCGCGAGCGGCGCCCACCCGGGCCCGCTGCCGGGGCCCGGCACGTACGCGCGGCACAACGCCGTCGACATGCCGGCGCTGCTGCCCGACGGCTCGGTCTCCGAACTGTCGATCAACCCGGTCATCGCGGCCCGTACCGACACCGCCGAGCGGCACGCCGACCTGTACGGCGACACCGAGGAGCAGGCGGTCGAGCAGGACGTGGCCGCCGTCAAGGCCGTGACCGGCGACACCGAGGACGCCGCCGCCGGCGCCGAGGGCCGCGAGGTCAAGGCCGGGACGCCCGCGGCGGGCGGCGCGACCGCTCCTAGCGAAGGCGAGGCTGGTCAATGAGTCCCGGGCACTACCTGGCGCTCTCGGCGATCCTGTTCACCATCGGCGCCCTCGGCGTGCTCGTGCGCCGCAACGCGATCGTGGTCTTCATGTGCATTGAGCTCATGCTCAACGCGACCAACCTGGCGTTCGTCTCGTTCGCCCGGATGCACGGCAACCTCGACGGCCAGATCATCGCGTTCTTCGTGATGGTGGTGGCCGCGGCGGAGGTCGTGGTGGGCCTGGCGATCATCATGACCATCTTCCGGACCCGCAGGTCCTCGTCGGTCGACGACGCGAACCTGCTGAAGTACTGAGAGGCCAGGGATGAAAGCGGAAGGCATCCAGGCCCTGGCCTGGCTCCTGATCGCGCTCCCGCTGGCCGGCGCGGCGATCCTGCTCCTGGGCGGGCGCCGAACCGACAAGTGGGGGCACCTGCTCGGGGTCACGATGTCGCTGGCCGCCTTCGCGGTCGGCGCGGCGATGTTCGTCCAGATGCTCGGGTACGGCCCGGAGGAGCGGCGGCGCACCGTCCACCTGTGGGAGTTCTTCCACGCCGGCTCGTTCAAGGCCGACATGGGGCTGCTGGTGGACCCGCTGTCCATCAGCTTCGTGCTGCTGATCACCGGTGTGGGCTCGCTGATCCACATCTACTCCATCGGCTACATGGCCGACGACCCCGACCGGCGCCGGTTCTTCGCGTACCTGAACCTGTTCGTCGCGGCGATGCTGCTGCTCGTCCTGGGCGACAACTACCTGGCGATGTTCATCGGCTGGGAGGGCGTCGGCCTCGCGTCGTACCTGCTGATCGGGTTCTGGCAGTACAAGCCGTCCGCGGCGACGGCGGCGAAGAAGGCGTTCGTCGTCAACCGGGTCGGCGACATCGGCTTCCTGACCGCGATCATGCTGATGTTCGGCACGTTCGGGACGGTCGGGTTCGAGCAGATCCTGGGCGAGGGCGCCGAGCACGTCGGGCTGGCCTCGCAGCTGAGCACCGGCACCGCGACCGCGCTGGGGCTGCTGCTCCTGCTCGGCGCCTGCGGCAAGTCGGCGCAGCTGCCGCTCCAGTCCTGGCTGCTGGACGCGATGGAGGGCCCGACCCCGGTGTCGGCCCTGATCCACGCCGCCACGATGGTGACCGCGGGCGTCTACCTGATCGTCCGGTCCGCGCCGATCTTCGAGATGTCGGAGACCGCGCAGCTGGTCGTGACGATCGTCGGCGCGGCCACCCTGCTGGCCGGTGCGATCATCGGTACCGGCAAGGACGACATCAAGAAGGCGCTGGCCGGCTCGACGATGTCGCAGATCGGCTACATGCACCTCGCCGCCGGGCTCGGCAAGGCCGGGTACGCCATCGCCATCGCGCACCTGATCGCGCACGGCTTCTTCAAGGCGGGCCTGTTCCTCGGCGCCGGCTCCGTCATGCACGGCATGAAGGACGACGTGAACATGCGCCACTACGGCGCGCTGCGCGGGATGATGGTCGTCACCTGGGCCACCTTCGGGCTGGGCTTCCTGGCGATCATCGGGTTCCCGCCGTTCTCCGGCTACTTCACCAAGGACGGCATCATCGAGGCGGCCTTCGCCAAGGAGGGCACCTCCGGGCTGATCCTCGGCTCCTGCGCGCTGCTCGGCGCGGGCATCACCGCGTACTACATGTCCCGGGTCATGTTCATGACCTTCTACGGGGAGAAGCGCTGGGACGAGGACGTGCATCCGCACGAGTCGCCCAAGGTGATGACCGTGCCGCTGATCCTGCTGGCCGTCGGCTCCATCGGCGCCGGCGGCTTCCTGGTGCTCGGCGGCTTCTCCGACTTCCTGGAGCCCGTCGTCGGCCACCCCGAGGAGCACCACGCCTTCAACCCGGTCGCGGTGCCCGGCCTGATCGCGCTGGCGCTGATGGTCGCCGGCGTCGCGATCGCCTGGCGGCAGTACGGCGCCCGCAAGGTCCCGCGCGAGCAGCCCAAGGGCTCGTTCGTCACGGTCGCGGCCCGCAAGGACCTCTACGGTGACGCCCTGAACGAGTCGCTGCTCATGCGCCCCGGCCAGTGGCTGACCCGGCTCGCGGTCTGGTTCGACGGCCGGGGCGTCGACGGCCTGGTCAACGGCCTGGCGGCCGGCGTCGGCGGCAGCTCCGGACGCGTCCGGCGCATCCAGACCGGCTTCGTCCGCTCGTACGCACTCTCAATGTTCTTGGGCGCGGCCATCGTCGTCGGCGCGCTCCTGGTGGTGAACGTCTAATGGAAGACTTTCCCTGGCTGAGCGTCCTCATCGCGCTCCCCGCGCTGGGCGCGCTGCTGGTGGGCGTGCTGCCGCGGGCGGGCGAGGCGCTGGTCAAGCAGGTCGCGCTCGGTGTCTCGCTGCTGGTCGCCGCGGGCACCGTGGCGATGGCGACGGCGTTCGACACCGCGGGGCCGCGGTTCCAGTTCGAGGAGAAGTACGACTGGATCCCGCAGTTCGGCGTGCACTGGGCGGTCGGCGTCGACGGCGTCGCGCTGGTGCTGGTGCTGCTGTCGGTGATCCTCGTCCCGCTGGTCATCCTGGCCTCCTGGAACGAGGCCGACCGGTCCGGCGGCGTGGACGTGCCCGCCAAGCGGTCGGTGAAGACGTACTTCGCGCTGCTGCTGGCGCTGGAAGCGATGATGATCGGCGTCTTCGCGGCGACCGACGTCTTCCTCTTCTACGTCTTCTTCGAGGCGATGCTGATCCCGGTGTACTTCCTCATCGGGTCCTACGGCGGCGCGCAGCGCTCGTACGCCGCGGTGAAGTTCCTGCTGTACTCGCTGTTCGGCGGGCTGCTGATGCTCGTCGCGGTCCTGTGGCTCTACCCGCTGTCGGCGAAGCCGACGAGTGAGGGCGGCCTGGGGCACGGGACGTTCCTCTTCAGCGAGCTGAGCACGATGGACATCGACCCGACGACGGCCAAGTGGCTGTTCCTCGGGTTCTTCATCGCGTTCGCGATCAAGGCGCCGATGGTGCCGGTGCACACCTGGCTGCCGGACGCCGCGCAGCAGGCCCCGGCCGGCGCGCTGGTGCTGATCGTCGGCGTGCTCGACAAGGTCGGCACGTACGGCATGCTGCGGTTCTGCCTGGAGCTGTTCCCCGGCGCGTCCAAGTGGGCCACACCGGTGGTGCTCGGCTTCGCGGTGCTCAGCATCGTCTACGGCGCGGTGCTGGCCATCGGCCAGGTCGACCTGAAGCGGCTGGTCGCCTACACGTCGATCTCCCACTTCGGGTTCATCGTGCTGGGCATCTTCGCGATGACCACCGCGGCGCAGTCCGGCGCCGCGCTCTACATGGTGAACCACGGGTTCTCGACCGGGGCGCTGTTCCTGCTGGTCGGCTTCATGATCGTACGGCGGCGGTCGGCCCGGATCGGCGACTACGGCGGCGTCCAGAAGGTCGCGCCGGTGCTGGCCGGGACGTTCCTGGTGGCGGGCCTGTCCGGGCTGTCGCTGCCGGGGCTGTCGCCGTTCGTGTCGGAGTTCCTGGTCTTCACCGGGACCTTCTCCCGCTACAAGGTGCCCGCGGTGATCGCCACGATCGCCATCGTGCTCGCCGCCATCTACATCTTGTGGATGTACCAGCGGACGATGGGCGGTCCGGTCGCCGAGGGTGCCAAGGGGATGAAGGATCTGTCCGGCCGGGAGAAGCTCGCGATCGGCCCGATCATCGCGATCATCATCGCGCTGGGCTTCTTCCCGCAGCCGCTCCTGAACGTGATCAACCCGTCGGTGGAGAAGACGCTGGTCCGGGTGGACCAGCGCGATCCGGCGCCGGAGATCACCGGCAACGTCGCTGAGAACGGAGCCCGTCCATGACCCCCAGCCAGGTGAGCGCGGCGATCACCGCGCTCGACGCGAACGGCGTCGCCCTCGCCGACGGCTCGCCGATCCCGGCGCCGCACATCGAGTACGGGCAGCTCGCGCCGCTCCTGCTGGTCTTCGGCGCGGCGATCGTCGGCGTGCTGATCGAGGCGTTCCTCCGGCGGTCGTGGCGGTTCCCGTCCCAGGTCGTCGTGGCGGCCGCCGCGATGATCGGCGCGCTCGTCTGGACGGTCGTGCTGGCCGTCCGCGACGAGCCGTTCCACGTCGCCGCCGAGGGCGCCCTCGCGGTGGACGGACCCACGCTGTTCCTGCAGGGCACCATCCTGGTGCTGGCCCTGATCAGCCTGCTGCTCATCGTCGAGCGCAAGCAGGGCCACTTCGCGGCGCAGGCCGCGGCGCTGCCGGGCAGCGAGGCCGAGCAGGAGACGATGTCGGCCGGGATCACCCAGACCGAGGTGTTCCCGCTGATGAGCTTCGCGGTCGCCGGGATGATGATGTTCCCGGCGTCCAACGACCTGCTCACCATGTTCGTCGCCCTGGAGATCCTGTCGCTGCCGCTGTACCTGCTGTGCGGGCTTGCCCGCCGGCGGCGGCTGCTGTCGCAGGAGGCCGCGCTCAAGTACTTCCTGCTCGGCGCGTTCTCCTCGGCGTTCTTCCTGTACGGCGCCGCGCTGCTGTACGGCTACTCCGGCTCGGTCCGGCTGTCGGTCATCGGCGCGCAGCTGGAGAAGGGCGCCGGCAGCGAGACGCTGCTGCTGGCCGGTGTCGCGCTGCTGTCGGTCGGGCTGCTGTTCAAGCTCGGCGCGGTGCCGTTCCACATGTGGAAGCCGGACGTCTACCAGGGCGCCCCGACGCCGATCACCGCGCTGATGGCGTCCTGCACGCTGGTGTCGGCGTTCGGCGCGATGCTGCGGGTCTACTACGTGGCGCTGGAGCAGCTGCGCTGGGACTGGCGCCCGGCGATGTGGGGCGTGGCCATTCTCACAATGGTGGCGGGCGCGGTGATCGCGATCACCCAGACCGACATCAAGCGGATGCTGGCCTACTCCTCGGTCGCGCACGCGGGCTTCCTGCTCATGGGCGTCATCGCGACGTCCCCGAACGGCCTGTCGGGCACGCTGTTCTACCTGGCCGCGTACGGCTTCACCACGGTCGGCGCGTTCGCGGTGGTCACGATGGTGCGGGACGCGGGCGGCGAGGCGGGGCACCTGTCCCGCTGGGCCGGGCTCGGCAAGCGCTCGCCGGTGGTGGCGGGAGTGTTCGCGTTCTTCCTGCTGGCGTTCGCCGGCATCCCGCTCACCAGCGGGTTCACCGGCAAGTTCGCGGTGTTCAAGGCGGCCGTCGAGGAGGGCGCCACCCCGCTGGTCGTGGTCGGCGTGCTGTCGTCGGCGATCGCGGCGTTCTTCTACGTCCGCGTCATAGTCGTGATGTTCTTCAGCGAGCCGGAGGCGGACGGCCCCTCGGTCGTCGCCGGACCGGCGACCGCGGCGGCGGTCGCGCTCGGCCTGACGGCTACTGTGGTACTCGGTGTGCTCCCACAGCCGATGCTGGACCTTGCGGGGCATGCCGCGACACAGATGTTCGTCCGGTAGCGGTCCGCTAGGGGGTCTTGGGTGAGTGAAGTTTTCGGCGGGGGCCCCGGGGGTGCGCCGTCCCCCCAGGGAGCAGGGCCGTTCGGCCTGCCCGTTGACGCGGGTCTCGCGACGGACGTGCAGGAGCGGCTCGCCGCCGTCGAGAACGTCCTGCTGGACGCGGTCCACAGCGACGACCCGCTGCTCGCCCAGGCCTCCAAGCACCTGGTCGAGGCGGGAGGCAAGCGGTTCCGGCCGATGCTGGTGCTGCTGGCCTCCCACTTCGGCGACCCGGCCGCGGCCGGCGTGGTCCCGGCCGCGGTGGTCGTCGAGCTGACGCATCTCGCGACCCTGTACCACGACGACGTGATGGACGAGGCGACCGTGCGGCGCGGCGAGCCCTCGGCCAACTCCCGCTGGACCAACACGGTCGCCATCCTCACCGGCGACTACCTGTTCGCCCGCGCCTCGGACCTGCTGGCCGACCTCGGCCCGGAGGCGGTCCGGATCCAGGCCCGCGCGTTCGCCCGGCTCGTCCGCGGCCAGATCCAGGAGACCGTCGGCGCCGCCCCCGAGGCCGACCCGCTGGCGCACTACCTGGACGTCGTCGCCGACAAGACCGCGTCGCTGATCGCGGTGTCCGGCCAGTTCGGCGCGCTGCTGGCGGGCGCCGACCCGCGGATCGTGGAGACGATCACCAGCGCCTGCGAGAAGATCGGCGTCGCGTTCCAGCTGTCCGACGACATCCTCGACATCGCCTCCGAGGCCGAGCAGTCGGGCAAGACCCCCGGCACGGACCTGCGCGAGGGCATCCGCACCCTCCCGATGCACCACGTTCTCGCCGGTATCGGCTCGGGCCCCGACGACGCCCGGCTCCGGACGCTGCTCGGCGAGGACCTCACCGACGACGCCCTGCACGCCGAGGCGCTCGCGCTGCTGCGCGCCCACCCCGCGATGGACCGCGCCCGCGCCGACCTCCGCGAGTGGGCCGAGAACGCCCGCGCCGAGCTGCTGACCCTCCCCGACATCCCCGCGCGGGCGGCCTTCACCGGCCTCTGCGACTACGTGGTCTCCCGTACGGGCTGACCTGGACCAGGACGAACGACGCCCGCCCCGAACGTTCCGGGGCGGGCGTTCCGGTCTCCGCCGGTCAGGCGTTCTGGGGGGCCGGGGCGAGGCCGCGCATCTTCATGGCGTGCAGGACCATGTGGATGAGGACCTTCTTGCAGGACTCCAGGCTGCGGGCGTCGCACAGCATGACCGGGACCTTGGGGCCCAGGTTGAGGGCCATCTCGATCTCTTCGAGGTCGTACTGGCGGGCGCCCTCGAAGCAGTTGACCGCCACGATGAACGGGGTGCCGCGGCGCTCGAAGTAGTCGACCGAGGGGAAGCAGTCCGACAGCCGGCGGGTGTCGGCCAGCACCACGGCGCCGAGCGCGCCCAGCGCCACCTCGTCCCACATGAACCAGAAGCGCTCCTGGCCCGGGGTGCCGAACAGGTAGAGGACGTACTCGTCGCGCATCGTGATGCGGCCGAAGTCCATCGCGACGGTCGTGGTGTTCTTGCGCTCCACCCCGGAGACGTCGTCGACGCCGACGCTCTCGTCGGTGAGGATCTCCTCGGTGCGCAGCGGCTGGGTCTCGGAGACGGTGCCGACCATGGTGGTCTTGCCGACGCCGAAACCACCGGCGATCACGATCTTGACCGCGGTGGGGAGCCGGCGGCCGTTCGTGTCGCTGCTAGAGGGCCCGGAGACCATCGATCACCGCCTTGTAGAGCCTGATGTCGTGCATGTCCGCCTCCGGCTCGGGCTCCTGCATGGTGACGAACCCCTTGTCCAGGAGGTCGCCCAGCAGGACCCGCACGGTCGCGACGGGGAGGTTGAGATGGCCGGTCAGCTCGGCCACCGAGATCACCGACTGGCTGAGCTGCAGGATCGCCTGGTGCTCGGGGCCGAGCCCGATCTCGGCCTCGCCGCTGCCGGCGATCGCGACCACCAGCGTGATGAGGTCGAAGTCGCCGCGGGTCGGTTCGAGCCGGCCGCTGGTCATCACGTACGGGCGCACCATCGGCCCGGCGCGGTCGTCCAGCAGCCGCTCGGCGGTGTAGAGATCCTCGGGTTGCCGCTGCTCCTCGGCCGGATCCTCGGGAGGCATCATCAGTTGGCCTGGCCTTCCCGCGCGACGTCCGAGCGCGACGGGGTGCTCAGGTGGTGCCCCATCGCGGTGACCAGCATCGCCATCTCGTAGGCGATCAGGCCGACGTCGGCGTCCTCGTCGCTCAGCACCGCGAGGCAGGCGCCCTTGCCGGCCACCGAGACCAGCAGGAACGCCGACTGCATCTCGATGATCGTCTGCCGGACGGGGCCGCCGCCGAACCGCGTCCCGGCACCCTTGGCGAGGCTCTGGATCCCGGCGGCGACGGCGGCGAGGTGCTCGCCGTCGTCCTGGGTGAACCCGCGCGACGAGGCCATCAGAAGCCCGTCCGCCGAGAGCACGATGGCGTGCTGGGCGTGGGGGAGCCGGCCCACCAGGTCGTCCAGCAACCAGCTCAGGTCGGCCGAAGAACCGGTCTTCTGCATTACTGATCGTCCTCGCCTTCAGCGTTGTCGGTCCCGGGCCGCGCGGCCTCGGACCGGCCGCGGCGGGTGCCGCGTTGGTAGGAACCCATGATCCGCAGGATGTCCTCGGGCGAGCGGCCCTGGTCGGGCTCCGGCTCTGGCTCCGGCTCGGTGAGCGGCTCGTCCGTGCGCAGCGGCGGCGCCAGGTTCGCCTGCGGGACGCGGACGGGCAGGCCGGAGGGGGTGCTATCGATGTCGGGCACGGGCGGCAGATCCTCCGGGGTCGCGGTCTCGGGACGCGCGGCACCCTCGGCTCCGGCGTCGTTCGGATCGATCACCCGGCCGGGGACCGGGGCGGGGTCGGCGCCCGGTGCGGCGGGGGGCGCGGGAGGCGAGGCGGTCGCGGGTGTCGTGGGTGTCGCGGGGGTCGCGGGGGTATCGAGCGGTCCGGTCGCATTCGGTCCGGTCACGTCGGGGCCGGGGGTGCCGGTTCCGGGCGCGTTCGGGCCGGGCTGGGCGGGCGCGGGACCGGTGGTGTGGGAGCCGCCGGGCACGGGGCCCGTTGTGGTCGGGTCACCGGGACGGGAGGCGTCCTCGCCGGCCGCCGCGTCGCGCGGGTTGGGCGGGTTGGGGACCGCCACGAGGGACGGGGCGGCCTGCCGCCCGGCGCCCGCCCGGCCCTGCGGGGCGGCGGGGTCGGAGGCGCCGACCATCGTCGGCTGGCGGACGGCCAGGCCGTTCTCCGTGGTGGCGCCGGCGGGCACCGGGCGCGGCCCGGCCTGCGCGGCGCCGCTCTCGGCCCCGTCCTCCGCCGGGGCGGTGACCGCCGGCGCCGCCGGGGTGCGGGCCGCGGCCGCCGGGTCCTCGATCACCAGTTCGCGGGGGATGACCACGACGGCGGTGGTGCCGCCGTACGCCGACCGCTTGAGCATGACCTGGAGGCCGTAGCGCTCGGCGAGCTTGCCGACCACGAACAGGCCCAGCTGGACGGAGCTCTGCAGGTTGAACTCGGGCGGGTCGGCGATCCGCGCGTTCACGTCGGCCAGCTTCTCGTCGGTGAGGCCGAGGCCGCGGTCCTCGATGTCGATGGCGAAGCCGCTGGCGACCAGGTGACCGCCGATCTGCACGACGGTGTCCGGCGGCGAGAACGACACCGCGTTCTCGATCAGCTCGGCCAGCAGGTGGGTGACGTCACCGACGGCGCGGCCGGTCAGCTCGATCGGGCCGAACGGCAGCACCTGCACCCGGGTGTAGTCCTCGACCTCGCCGACCGCGGCGCGGACGACGTCCACCATCGGGACGGAGCGGCGCCAGCCGCGGGCCGGGATGGCGCCGGAGAGGACGATGAGGTTCTCGGCGTTGCGCCGCATGCGGGTGGCCAGGTGGTCGAGCCGGAACAGCTCTTCCAGGTCCTTGGGGTCGATGTCGCGGCGGCGCTCCATCGTGTCGAGCATGCTCAGCTGCCGGTGCACGAGCGTCTGGGTGCGGCGGGCCAGGCTGAGCAGGACGTCGCGGATGCCGCGGCGCAGCTCGGCCTGCTCGACGGCCGTGCGGATGGCGGTCTCCTGCACGTAGTTGAACGCGCGGCCCACCTCGCCGATCTCGTCGTTGCCGAACCGCAGCGGCGGCGCCTCGGTCTCGACGTCCACCTTCTCGCCGTGCCCCAGCCGTTCCACGACGCTGGGCAGCCGCTGCTCGGCCAGCTCCCAGGCGGCGCCGCGCAGCTTCTCCAGCTGCCGGACCAGGGCGCGGGCGGTGGTGATGGACACGATGATGGACGCGATGACCGCGAGGAGGCCGAGACCGCCGGCGAGGAGCAGCCGCAGGACGACGCCGATCGCGACCGGGGTGGAGCGCTCGATGAGCCGGTCACCGGCCGCCTGGATGGTCGTGCGCATCTCGGTCAGCGTGCCCTCGGTCGCGGCGCTCCACTGCTGGGCGCTCATCGGGGGGCGGATCGCGGTACGGCTGCCGGGGATGGTCTTGCGAGCCTGCATGACCTGGTCTTCCAGCCGCTGCACCTGCGCGATCCTCGCGCTTTTCGAGAGGCTGTTGTAGAGGACCTGGTCGGACGGCTGCAATTCGGTGAGGGCGCGCGAGGTGTTGAGCCGGCGCGCGCCGGCCAGCTGGGTGAACTGCAGCTGTTCGGCCGGACTGATGCGGCCGGTGGTGAGGGCGCCGACGACCAGCGCGTCCTCCTGCGAAAGCAGTTCCCACATCCGGTTGAGCTGCAGCAGGGTCCGGGTGTCCTTGGCGATCTGTTTGTCGTCCAGACCCGAAATCTCATCGTAAGTACGGAAAATCGACTCGATGGTTTCGGAGTAGTGGCCGACCGCCGCCGGGCGGCTGCTGGAACCGGCGTCGATCTGCTGCCGGGCCGCGTCCAGCGACTTCAGCCGGGCGAGCATCTCGTTCACCCGGCGTTCCAGGATGTCGCCGGCCGACCGCCGCAGGCTCCCGCTGTTGGCCTTGCGCACCACATCGGCGCGGACCTTGTCGGTACGGTCCCGCTGCCGCGTCAGCTCGGCCCGCGGCGTGGCCGGGTCGGCCAGCCGGATGACCGTGAGCCGGCGCTCGCGCTGCAACTCGGCGATGAGCGGGTCGGTCGGCGAGGCGAGCTGCGAGTCGTAGGTGGTGACGAACAGCAGGTTCACGCCCTCGCGCAGTGTCACCCAGGCCGCGAAGATCCAGAGAGCGGTGAGCGAAACCAGCAGGGCTGTGACCTTGGTCCGCAGACGGGAGTTGCGGAAGCGCATTACGACCGACCCAACAATATGTAAGCAGAGTCCGCAGACGGTAGCCGTCGATTTCGCGGTCGCGGAACTCTTGATGTGATGAAGTGCGGAGGTTCCGGCGGGGGCCCTTCCGTACAGCGCAGAACCTTAGCAACGCCGCCAAACCCACTCAAGGCGAACGCGCAACTCCATGACACATCCTACTTTTACCTAGCGTTTACCTTGTGTCGTAATTCACTTCAGGGAATTCGGCCATCCCGTTCGTATGAGGTGGAGCGCGGCCAGAACCCCGGCGCGCACGATGGCGGTCGGATGGTAAAGGTCCTTGTCGTGCCAGAGGGGAGGATCCATACGGGCGTCGCCCGCTCGCTGAAGATAACCTTCCAGGATGCCACGTCCGCGGGTCGCCGCGCGGACGATTTCCTCGTCCCGCTGTCCGTCCCGCTGCCCGTCCCGCTTCCCGTCCGGGCCGCCGCCGGTCAGGAGCAGCAGCTGGACCGCGTACGCCGTCTCCTCGGCGGTCCCCTGCCAGCGACCCCACGACCCGTCCGGACGCTGGGTCTCCAGGACCCACCGGCGCGCGCGGGCCACCGCGTCCGCCGACCGCTCGCCGTCGAAGCGGTCCAGCGCGATCGCGCAGCAGGACGTGGCGTAGTACGGCGACGCGTGCCAGCGGTCGGTCCAGGCGCCGTCCGGCCCCTGCTGCCCGCGCAGCCAGCCGGCCACCTTCGCCACGGTCGCCGCGTACCGGCGCACCGACCCGGGATCGGCCAGGTCCTCCCCGGCCTGCGCGAGGTACTGCCCGAACGCCTCCAGCACGTGGGTGTTGGTCGTGATGGACGAGCCGTCCTCACCGCGCCACGTGGAGAAGTGCGTGTCGTTCTCGTACTCCCACAGGGGATCGGGCCGGTGCGGTGCGCCGAGCAGGGCGAGCGCGTACAGGGCGCCCGAGGTGGTGTCGGCGTCGGCGGGCAGGCCGTCCGCGGCCGGCGTCCCGTGCGGGCCGAGCGGCGCGGTGAGGCTCAGCACCAGCTCGGGCGGCGCCGTGACCGGCACGCCCGCGCGCACCAGCCAGCTCATGACCCAGGCCCGCTCGAACACCGTGAGCGGGAACCCGACCGGGACCGGGCCGCCGTGCTGCGCGGACACCGTCTCCAGGTGCCAGCGCGCCGGATTGCTCGGATCGGCCGGCGTCCGGTCGCCCAGCCAGGCGGCGGTGGCCGCCGGCGAGGCGCCGATCGTCCCGGTCGACTCGGGCCGGATCCGCGGCAGCCCGCACGCCGCGTCCCCGGCGATCTCCAGGGCGTGCAGCAGCTTCTGCGGGACGTCCGCGCCCGACAGCAGCAGCTCCCGGACCAGCGTCAGCTTGGTGTCGCCCATCCCGGCGGGCAGCGGCAGGCCGCCGGCGGGCCAGCCCTCCGAACCCGCGCACGGGTGCTCGCGCGCCGCCTCCAGCCACCGGTTGAGCCGGATGATCAGGGCGGGCGAGATCAGCTCGATCGCCGGCATGTCCGGCAGGTCCAGCGGGCCGGGCAGCAGCCGGCCGAGGAAGCGCAGCCCGCGCCCCGCCGCGGCCGCGATCGCCGCGCCGTCGAGCCCGGCGCCCGCGGGGACGGTCCCGTCCCCGAGCACCGCGAGCAGCGCCTCGGTCGCGCTCAGGGTCGGGACGAGCGCGTACCCGTCGTCCGGCGGGCCCCAGCCGCCGTCGGGCCGCTGCGCGTCCAGCAGGAACGCGATCCGCCGGCCGTGCCCGGTCAGCCAGGGCGCGAGCGTCACCAGCCGGCCCGTCTCGTACACCGACGGGGACACCTGGCCCCACGGGGCGGCCACGATCCCCGCGATCAGCTCCTGTGCGTCCGCCGCCACGTCCGCCGCGACGGCGAGCCGCCGCGTGCCTCGCGGATGGGGCGCGGGGGGCGCTTCCGTCACATCGACCTCCTGAGCCGCGATACCGACCGGATGGCCCCCGATGGCGGGCGGGGGCGTCCGCGCGGCCCCGCCCCGGTGAAGGGAGCGCCCATCAGAGCGCGCCCCAGTAGTCCGTCGCCCCGTAGAAGCCAATGCTGTAGCCGATCTGGCGCTCCAGATAGACGGCCTCGCGGGGGCAGGGGCCGTGCAGGGCCCCGATGAGCTCGCGGCACCGCTCGACGAGCACGGCGATCCGCTCGGTCACGGCCTCCCGGCCGGTGCCCAGCAGCAGCGCGTTCAGGTCGCCCCACTCGACGTCCCGCTCGTACGTCGCGAGATCGTTCAGCAGCCGCAGGACGCGCTGCACCTCCCGGCTCGCCGCGCGCAGATCGTCCAGGTGGTCCGTCCAGGACGGGCCCCCGGTGGAGATCCAGTGCGCGATGTTGACCCAGGTGGAGCCGAAGTTGTCGGCGTTGTCGAGGTACTCCTCGAAGGTGGGGCGGCCGGCGGCGCCGGCGGACTTCCACTCCCACTCCAGCGCCATCGAGCGCAGCATGCGCTCCAGCTCGTCCCGCCACACCGGGCGCAGCTCCGCGAACCCCGGCGCCTCCGCCAGCCGGTCCCGGATCTCCGCCAGGAACGCCGTCAGCGGCCGCCCCGGAACGGGGTCGCCGCCGTCGCCGACGGCCCGGCACCCGGCCAGGACCTCCTCGACCTCCGCGCGCGAGCGTGCCTTGTAGTCGACCAGCCAGTCGAGGGCGAAGATCCACAGCGAGGTGCGGTTGGCGATCTCGATCTGGGCGGCCGAGTCGTCCGGCGAGCCGAACGCGTTCGCGAGCGAGACCGTACCGAACAGCGCGCCGTCGAACGGCCGGGCGGCGAACAGCTCGGGGTGCCGGTCCGCGCACCCCTGCAGGTCGCGCTGGGCGCGGGCGGCCAGCGCGCAGATCTTCCCGTGCTCGGCCGCCGCCCGTACCGCGTCGGCGGTCCGGACGGCGCCCGGCAGCGTCACGCCGTCTCCCGCGCGGGGACGAGCGTCATCTCGATGTCGTACCGGGGCCGGATCGTCGCGCCGATCTTCGGCTCGATCGGGATCGACTCCGACAGCCGCGGCCGGAACCGGCTGAGGATGCTCGTCAGGATCAGCTCGGCCTCGAAGTTGAAGACGTGCCGGCCGATGCACATGTGCGGGCCGCCGCCGAACGGGAAGTACGCGTACCGGTGGTGGGTGCGCGCCCGCTCCGGCGCGAACCGCTCGGGGTCGAACTCCAGCGGCCGCTCCCACACCGACTCCAGCCGGTGGGTGAGGTACGGGCTGATCAGCACGGTCTGCCCGGCCTTGATCGGGACGCCGCCGAGGTCGGTCGCCTCCCGCGCGATCCGCGGGAAGATCCAGCCGATCGGGTAGAGCCGCAGCAGCTCCTGGATGACCTGCTTGACGTACGGCAGGCGGTGCAGGTGGTCGGGGCGGACGCGGTCGGTCCCGACCACCGCGTCGATCTCGGCCGTCAGCCGCGCGGCGACCTCCGGGTGCCGGTCGAGGATCGGCCAGATCCAGGTCAGCGCCACGGTGGTGGTCTCGGTGCTGGTCGCCCACATGGCCAGCAGGTTGTCGCGGATCCACGCGTCGTCGAGTCCGCTGCCCTCGGTCATCCGCGCCCGGCACAGCGCCGTGAAGATGTCGAAGCCCTCGCCCGGGTCGTCCCGGAAGCGGTCGACCAGCTCGTACAGCGTCTCGTCCATGACCTTGGCGGCCTCGCCGAACGCCCGGTCGCCGGGCAGCGGGATCCGCCGCGGTACGAACGGCAGCAGGAACCGGAACGCGATCGACGTCGCGACCTGCTCCATCGCCGGCCCGAGCCGCTCCGCCTCCGCCTGCCTGATCTTGTCGCCGAACAGGACCTTGATGACGGTCTCGTTGACGATGCGGCCCATCTCGGGCAGCACGCTGATCGGCCGTCCGGCGCGGGCCGGCTCCTCGAACGTGTCAACGGCCTGGTTGATCGCCGCGGCCATGCTCTCGGTCAGCGCCCGGACGTTCTTGGTGGAGAAGACCGGCTGCAGCACGCGCTTGCTGACCTCCCACTCCTCGCCCTCGGACATGATGCTGCTGCCGAAGAGGGTGTGCAGGGGGCGCCAGAACGTCCCGTCCCGGACGAAGTTCTGCGCCTGGCTCTTGAGCACCTGCTGCACGTGGTCGGGATGGGTCACCACGTAGGGGTGCGACGCCCCGAGATCGAGCCGCGCGATCTCGCCGTCGGCCGTCCGGCTGATGCGCTCCAGTTCCCGCAGCGGGTCCCGAACAAATCGAGAGAATGTTCGATAAAGCGGAAAGGACCTGGCCTTTTGTGCCGTGTTCGGCGCGACGTCAACGGTCATTCCCCACTGCCTCTCAGGTGCGCTGTCAGCGTTGTGAAGGGCCGCCCCCGGGCGCGTCGATGGCGGCACGAGTGTGGATCGCCGGGCGTTCTCTACGTATCTGCGAAGCTTGTCAGTTATGTTCGTTTCTGGGGAAGTATCACATGATCAAATAACGAGATCAAGGCCCCAGATGGTAGGAAATGTGTGAAGGTTGCAGTGACCTTCATCACTTTCCCAAGAATTGTCAGTTAAGGTGACGCAGCTTGTCAGGGCACCCGCCGTGACGATACGCCAGAAATGATCACTCTCTGTGATCATCCGGTGGAAATGGCTTACTTAGCCGTGGAAAGGAAGTCCGGAGCATCCCGGTGCCGGTCGTGGACCGTGCCGTTGTGGTCCGTGCCGGCGGTAAAATCTCGCGCGTTCAGCGAAATGGCGCGAATGGCTCAGCCGGTGGCGCGGGCCATCTGCGGGTTGAGCGCGCCCGGCAGCAGCGACGGCCAGGACCGTTCCGTCGACACGGTGAGCCGCGCGCTCACCTGGCGCCCGCCGCATTCGGCCACCACCGTGTAGGTGCCCGCGCCGATGCTGCGCTTCAGCCGCGCCGTACCGCGGCCGCCGAGCCGGGCCCCCTCGGTGAACGCGATCGACTCGGCCCGCCCCTTGCACCCGGGGGTGCTGACCCGTACCCGCTCGCCGGGCCGCGCGACGCCCGGGGTGACGGTCATCCCGTCGCCCGGGACGTCCTCCGCGCCGGACGCGGGGGCCGCCAGGCCCGCCGCGATGACGGCCGCTCCCACCACGGTGAAGCTCAGCAGGCGCAACCGGACTCCTCGGGACGAGCGATGTGACGTCCGGCACTTTAGTGCTTGGAGGCTCTCTCCTCCAGGGAAGCGGCGAAACCCGGCGATCTCTGTGCGCGCACCCCGTCCCAGGTCAGCACGCATAGAGCCGACCAAACCAGGACGAACCCGGCCCATCGCCCGGCCGGCATCGACTCGTGGTGCACCAGCAGCCCGATGACGAACTGCAGCACCGGCGTCAGGTACTGGAGCATCCCGATCACGCTCAGCGGCAGCCGGACCGCCGCCCCGTTGAACAGCAGCAGCGGCACCGCGGTGACGAACCCGCTCACCACGATCAGCACCGCGTGCCCGGCCCCGGCATGCCCGAACGCCGCGTCCCCCTGCCCTTCGAGGAACAGCGCGAACCCCAGCGCCGGCAGGAACATCACCGCCGTCTCCACCGCCAGGCTCTCCAGCGACGGCATGTTCGCGAACTTCTTCACCAGCCCGTAGACGCCGAACGCCATCGCCAGCACCAGCGCGATCCACGGCGGCCGCCCGTAGTCGACGCTCAGCACCACCACGGCCACCACGCCGAGTCCCACCGCGGCCCACTGCCACCTCCGCAACCGCTCCCGGAAGATCAGCACCCCGAACAGCACGCTGATCAGCGGATTGACGAAGTACCCGAGCGCCGCGTCCAGCGTGTGCCCGGAGTTGACGGCGTAGATGTACACGCCCCAGTTGATCGTGATCACCGTCGCCGCGACGGCCAGCAGTCCCGCCTGCCGCCACGTCACCCGCACCCACCGCCGCGCGAACGCCAGCATCACCAGCACCGCGAGCAGCGACCACATGATCCGGTGCGCCAGGATCTCCACCGGCCCGGACGGCTTGAGCAGCGGCCAGTACAGCGGGAAGAGCCCCCAGATCACGTAGGCCCCGGCCCCGAACAGCAGCCCCTGACGATTCACGCCGGTCACCGTAGCAGGCCGTAATCACCCAACCCGCTCCACGCTGATGTCAGGCTCCGGCGCGTACCCTGAGGGCATGTTCTTCGCGAAGGCGCAGATGGTGTCTCCGGAGCAGGCCCTGCCCGGCCGCGCGGAGCCCATCCCGGTCCCGCCCCGGCACGAGGTCCTCGACGCCCCCCTCGCCCCGCCGTACCCGGCCGGCGCCGAGATCGCCGAGTTCGCCCTCGGCTGCTTCTGGGGCGCCGAACGCAAGTTCTGGCAGACCCCCGGCGTCCTCTCCACCGCCGCCGGCTACGAGGGCGGCTACACGCCCAACCCCACGTACGAAGAGGTCTGCAGCGGCCTGACCGGCCACACCGAGACCGTCCGCGTCGTCTACGACCCGTCCCAGGTCACCTACGAGGACCTCCTCCGCGTCTTCTGGGAGGCCCACGACCCCACCCAGGGGATGCGCCAGGGCAACGACGTCGGCACCCAGTACCGCTCGGCCGTCTTCTACCGCGACGAACCCCAGCACAAGCTCGCCGAAGCCTCCCGCGCCACGTACCAGAACGTCCTCACCGCCGCCGGCCACGGCCCCATCACCACCGAGGTGACCCGTGCGACCGACTTCTACTTCGCCGAGGACTACCACCAGCAGTACCTCCACAAGAACCCGAACGGCTACTGCGGCATAGCCGGCACCGGCCTCTCCTGCCCGATCGGCCTGGCCTCCGCCGAGTGACGTTTTGCCACCACCTGCCGTCCAGCGGTTGGCCGTCTCGGTCGGCGGTCACGCTCGGTGAACTGCGGGATGGACGAGCAGGTGGTGGCAGTTTTTCCTGCCCGGCCGGTTCGACCGGCCAAGTGCCCCAGCGGTCAGACGCGGAGCCAGTCCACTGGCGAAGGGCGGTTGGCACTGGCTTCCTTGCAGAGTGCTGGAATGTGAGAGCCGTCGCTGGACACGACCTTCGCAGGGCCGGTGGCGCTGGCGGCGGTGGCCACTACCAAGGCATCCACCACACAGTCGTGGCCGGATAGGCCGATGGAGTCCAGTAGGGCGGCAGCCGCGTCAGCGATGTCCTCGCTCACCGGGATGACGGTGAGCCTGGACCGAAGCCAGGCCAGCCGCCTGCCGGCCTTCCCGTCACGACGCTGTTCAGCGATGGTGACAGTGCTGATCACGGGCACGAACTCCTCTCGCACCGCAAGCTCCAACCTCGCTGCCATGCGCCGGTCATCGTCGGCGAGAAGCGACAGACCTTGAGCGTCCAACACGAATGCCGGACCGACCAGAGGAGTCGGGCTGGTCACTCGCCGCGCCACGCGGCCTCTGCCTCTGCCAGTTCCTCCTGCGTGAACTCTCCATGTCGCGCTACGTGATCGTCGACGATGTCCTGTGCCTTGAGCAATGCAAGATGGCGCTCAGCCGCGGCATCCAGAAACTCGGAGAAGCCTCGCGCGCCCGTACGGGCCTCGATCTGTTCCACGACGGTTTCGCGCAGAGTGACGGACTTCTTAACCGTCTTGCCGTAGCGTTCGCCCGAGCCTGGATTGCGTCGAGTCGTCGCCGGTGGGGTGTCGGCTCGACGCCCCTCGACCGGGGTGGCGGACGAGCGGCGGCCTCGCTTGCCACGCTGCGTGCGGGGCCTGTCTGCGGCGACCTTCTCAGGTTCGCGAACATCAGCCATGAGTTAACTATACTACTAAAAGTGGGATAGTTGCTGGAAGGCTCCTGCCCGATCGGCCTCGCCTCGACCGAGTGACCCGAACGACGCCCGACGAGCTCACCACCCTCTGGGCAGGGCACTCGGCCCTGCCGTTCCCGGACGGCCTGCGCGGACTGGACGCGCCGACCGGCGAATCAGTGGCGGCTCTTGACGCCTACATGGCCGGCTGCATCACGGCCTACCTGAGTACGGGCACCCTCGACACGCAGAGATACAGGACTCTCCGGGCCTGTGCCGAGCAGCTCGGTGGCGTCCTCCCGCAATTGGGCGGCGAAGACGCCGACTACGTGAGCCGTCTCCTCCAGGTGGCCGAACGAATCGCCGCAGACGCGGCCCGCACGCATTGCCACTTCGAGTAGTAAACTGCGGTCATGTCCGTGCCGGAGAAGGAGTTCGGGCTGGGTGAGGGCCCGGCTGTGAAGGCCAGTGTCTCGCTGAGGGCGGGGAACATCCGTGCCGTCCGCGAGCGGGTCGGAAGCCGGGGGTTCTCCGCCTACGTCGACGCCGCCGTGGAGCGCCAGATCGAACGCGACCTGCTCGAAGAGGCGTTGCGGGCCAACGAGGAGGCGTCGGGCCCGATACCGCAGGAGTTCCGTGATGAGGCCGCGGAGCTGTTCCGCGCGGTCAAGGCGGCGCCCGAGTTGCAGGAGGGCGCCGAGTGGGCCGGGCACGAAGCAGGCTGAGCGCGGGCACGCTGGTCCTGGACTGCGAGGGCCTGGCCAAGTGGTGCCAGGCCGATCAACGTGTCACCGCCCTGGTGCGGGAGGCTCAGGACAACGACTTCCGTGTGGTGATCAGTGCCCTCACGCCGGTTGAAGCCCAGGACGTACGGACCAGGCCGGACAGGCTGCGCTGGTTCCTGTCCAGACTCCGGATCGAGCCGGTCACCGAAGAGATCAGCAACGCCGCGGTGGACCTTCTGCGTGCTCATCGGCTGCACGGCCATAAGTACGCGATCGACGCGGTCGTCGCCGCCACGGCACTCCAGGCACCCAAGCCCGTCGTTCTCCTCACCTCCGATGAGGACGACATGACCACGCTCTGCGGGAAGGCCGTTCGCGCCGTCGCGGTCTGACCCGTAGACCGCCGATCGAGAATTCGCGCACGCTTCAGGGGCGGGTCTCTTCGGGTGCGGGGGTGGCGGCGATGCGGTTGAGTGTTTCCAGGTGGGCGGTGAACGCGGCTTTGCCCGCGGCGGTTGCGGTGAGCCAGGTGGTGGTCCGGCGGCCGGCCTGGCCCTTGCGGATCTCGATGTAGCCGGCCTTGTCCAGCGTCGTGAGGTGCTGGGACAGGCCCGAGTCGCTGACCTGGACCGTGTCGCGGACGAACCGGAAGTCGGCCCGTTCCACCGAGGACAGCAGCGCCATGATCGAGAAGCGCGCCGGGGAGTGGATCACCGGGTCCAGTTCGTGGCGGGGATGGCTCATGCCCGCCGTCCCGCCCAGGCCGCTATGAAGAACGGCAGTGCCATCACGGTCGCGGCCGCCGTCCATCCCGGCAGCGACTCCTCCAGCTTCCAGCGGGCCACCGGCCCGATCGCGACCAGGTACAGCGCGAACCAGGCGACCCCGGCGACGGCGAGCCGCCGTGAGGCGCCGGCGGGCAGGACCTGGCGGCGCTCGGCCCACCAGTTGGCCGCCCCCACGACCAGCACGCCTCCGGCGGTGACGTAGGCGCGGGCCGCGCCATGCGGCCACACCGACTCCAGCAGCACGATCCACGCGATCGCCACTGCCCCGAACGCCGCGAGGAAGCCGCTGTGCCAGCGCCCCGAACGCCTGGCCTGCTCGCGCACCCGCGCGGCCTCGTCCAGAACCGCCCGAGCCGACACCCGCCCGTCCTCTTCGGTACCCATGGAGTACATCCCCTCTCCTCAACCGTTTTAGTGAGGCTAAAGTACTTGAGGCGCTGGCGCAACGGTCGCGGAGGCAAGCGGCGTGGTAGGTGCGCTCGGCGCCACCGACGCGGAACGGGCCGATGGCTGGTACTCCTACCCGCTGGTGGGGCGGCGGCAGGTCGAAGTGCGGCTCGCTCATGACGTGGGGACCCGGGTGGTCTGCGTGCGCTTCGGTGAGCCGTTCGATGCGCGGCTTCGGGAGCCGATCGGGCTGTTGCTGTCGGTATTCGCCCGCTATGAGGTGGCACCGGGTGTCGAGTGAGGGGCGTTTCGTGGACCACTTGGAAGTGCTCTTGCCTCGCCTGCTGACTTTGGTGGTTGGTGAGGCATGGGTGCATGGCTTCGCGGGTGGTGGGGGTGACGTGGCGGGTTGGTGGAGCTTGTCTGCCTGAATGGTGCTGCCTGTCCTGCTTCGGTCAGGGTGGGGTGCCAAAAGTGTCCATCGATATGGCCGCGCGAGGGCATAAAAGGTTCCTGCATGCACTAGTCTGAACGCCCTAGGCACCGTGCAACATCGCTTCGTGCTTTATGGCAGTATGATCAGGGCAGGGTGGGCATGGCGGACAGTCCGACCGTTCATCAGCGTCGTCTTCGGGCTGAACTGCGCGCGGCGCGGGAGGCCGCCGGGCTGACCCAGGAGCAGGCAGCCCAGGAGTTGGAGTGGTCCCTCTCCAAGATCATTCGGATTGAGGGCGGTACGGTCAGGGTGGCCGTGACCGATGTCAGGATCCTGTTGCAGATGTACGGCGTCGCCGGGGAGCGGGTGAACGACATCCTGACCCTGGCCCGTGCCGCGCGCGAGCAGGGCTGGTGGAACGCCTATCGCAAGATACTCAGCCAGCAGTTGCTCGATCTGATCGGCTACGAGTCGGCGGCCAAGGTCATTCGCCAGTTCGAGCCGCTGCTCGTCCCGGGCCTCCTGCAGACGAGCGCGTACGCGCGGGAAATCCTCTTCCAGCTGCGTGGATCCGATTCCGGTGCCGACATCGACGACCTCGTCGAGGTCCGGATGCGTCGCCAGGAGCTCTTCGAGAGGCCGGATCCGCCGCAGTTCTTCTTCGTGCTGGACGAATCGGCGGTGCACCGGCTGGTCGGTGGTACGGCGATGATGCGCGCCCAGCTCGCCCATCTCCTCGAGATGGCCAAGCGGCCGAACGTGACGATCGAGGTCGTGCCGTTCAATGCGGGCGCCCATGCGGGACTCTCGGGTTCTTTCCAGATGCTCGATTTCGCGGCGCCCGAAGATGACCCTGTGCTTTATCTGGAAGGAGTGCAGGGAGAGATCGTCGGCCGCGACTTCCGGGAGGACGTCGTGCGGTACCGGGAACGCTTCGAACTGCTGCGCGGTATGTCGCTCGGGCCGGAGGGCTCGGCCGTATTGCTCAGCGGTCTCGCCGAAAAGCTCTGACATCCCGCCATTCGGGCCGGACGTACTGATCACCCTATGGTCTGATCTTTGTGCAGCGCCTACACTCTGACCTTGACAGGGTGCGACACGGCGTTGTGGTGGACTCTGCATTCGGTTCGGGAGAGAGCAGGGGTGCCGACGGTCGCCGTCTGTGCGGCAATGCCCGTCGCTCCGGGTATTCCGTGAGCCGAAAGGCAGGGATATCCGCGCGATGCTCGACCCCTGTTACGGGGGCTCGGCCATCGGAGAGGGGCGTGCGGACGTTGGAAAGGCCTCGGCTGGATTGGCGGAAGAGCCGGTGGAGCGGCGGCAGCGGCTGCGTGGAGGTCGCGCGCTGCGGCGCGTCCGTTCTCATCAGGGACTCCAAGGATCTCGGCGGGCCGGCCCTGGCGCTCTCGCCCACGGAGTGGAACGCTCTCGTGCGCGCGGTTCATGCGGGCGAGCCGTTGCCGTCGTAGATGTAGCCGCGGTAGACGACCTGCTTGACCTCCACTTCGAGCGGGATGAACCTTTCCGGGGCCAGTTCGCAGAGGCCGGTGCGGATCACGTCGTTGTAGAGCGACTCGGAGACCGCCAGGGCGAGGGCCAGGTCGGGGTGCTCGGTGAGGTAGGCGCGGAGCGGGTCGGCGTCCAGTAGCCGGGAGACGACGATCGGGCCGTCGCCCGCGGGGCCGAGGGGGCCCGGCGCCATCGTTCCGTGGTGGAACGCCACCCGCAGCCGCAGGTCCGGGTTCCGGTTCAGGTTCAGCCGCTGGAGTCCGCTTTGAAGGCGGTGGGTGAACGTGCCGACCGTCCGGAGGATGTCGATGTCGGCGGGAAACGCCACCAGTTCGCCGTCGCCGGCGCCCTGGCGGTACCAGTCGTCGGTCATGAGCCCGGTGAGGCGCGCGGACTCGTCGACCAGCCGGCGCAGGTCCTCCTGCGCCTCGACCTGCTGCCGCGTGTCGAGGCGGCTGTACTTCTCGACGTCGAGCCTTAGGAACAGGCGGTAGGCGAGCCCGGACTCCGGTCGCCTGCGGGTTCGCAATCGCACCATAAGCCTGTCCTCGATGGTGAGGTGATTGCTACCGATTCTGCCCTATGTGGGGTGCGATGCGGGCCTAAGCCTACAGCGGTTAGACATATGGCTCTTTGCCGATAGCAATTGTGGCAGTGGCTCTGGTGCTGTGACCTGGGACAACGTGTTTGATCTAGAAGCTTGGTCGCATGATGACATATGTCATCAAGGATGGTGGCGCTGAGGTGTGTGGCGGAACGCCTGCTTCCCCGAGCAGTGGCCGGAGGGATAGGGAGTACGTTCGGCGTGACCGGAGGGAGTGTCGTGGAGATCGGTGATCTGGGGGAAGTCGAGCTGGTGGTGGGGCCCGAGGACACCGCGGAACGGGTCGGGAGCGGGGACCTGCCCGTTCTGGGGACGCCGCGGCTGCTCGCCGTCATGGAGGAGGCGACCGTCCGGGCCGTTCAGGGGCGGCTCGGGGACGGGCGGACGTCCGTCGGTACGCGGGTCGAGCTGGAGCACCTCGCCGCCAGCCCCGTGGGAGCGCGCGTCGCGGTGGTCGCGGAGCTGGCGGAGGTGGCGGGGCGGCGGCTGGTGTTCGGTGTTCGGGCGACCGATCAGGACGGCACGGAGGTCGGGCGGGGACGGGTCGAGCGCGCCGTCGTCGACCGGGAGCGGTTCATGGCCCGGCTGGGGTGACCTTCCTCTTCTGGCCGTAGATGTGGACCTTGCGGCCCCGGTACTCGGTGTCGTGCAGGTGCGTGTGGCCGATGCGTTCGGCGACGGCGATGGAGCGGTGGTTGCCCGGGAGGATGACGGAGATGACGTCCTCGGCGTCCAGCGCGCTGAAGCAGTACGCGAGGGACGCCTGGGCGGCCTCGGTGGCGTAGCCCTTGCCCCAGTGGTCGCGGGCCAGGCACCAGCCGACGCCGAGGCCGGGGAAGCCGTGCGGCCGCCAGGGGCCCGCGTGGCCGGCGAAGGCGCCGGTGGCCTTCTCGATGACGGCCCAGTGGGAGTAGCCGCGGATCTGGTGGTGGCCGATGTACGTGGCGAGGCTGCGCCAGGCGTCGGCGGGGGAGTCGCCCACCGTCTCGGCGAGGCCGGCGGTGACCTCGGGGGTCAGCATCGCCGCGAAGTCGTCGAAGTCGGCGCCGGTGAGGGGGCGCAGGACGAGTCGTTCTGTCTCCAGCATGGACGCATTCTGGCGGAGTTTCCGGCCAGCGGAAGTTTCCGCAGGTCAGTGGGTGAATTCTCATCGAACATGAGCCATTGCTCAACGTGACCTAGTGCACTGGAGGCCGCCGATGGCGACCCGAACCCCACCCGCCCGTGCCTGGGTGCTCCCGCTCTGCTGGGCGGCCGTCCTGCTGGACGGCTTCGACCTCGTGGTGCTCGGCACGGTGCTGCCCGTGCTGCTGCGCGAGCACGTCTGGGACCTGACGCCGGGCACGGCCTCGGCGGTGACCACCGCCGGGCTGGTCGGCATGATGATCGGCGCGCTGGTCATCGGCGCGGTCACCGATGTGATCGGCCGGCGCAAGGCGCTGATCATCGCCGTCATCTCGTTCTCGGTGTTCACCGCGCTGTGCGCGGTGGCGCCGTCGGCGGCGGTCTTCGGGCTGCTGCGCTTCCTGGCCGGGCTCGGCCTGGGCGGCTGCCTGCCGACCGCGATCACCCTGGTCGGCGAGTACGCGAAGCGCGGCCGCAGCGGCAGCGCCACCACGACGATCATGACCGGGTACCACGTCGGCGCGGTGGTGACCGCGCTGCTGGGCATCGCGGTGATCCCGGCGCTGGGCTGGCGCGCGATGTTCCTGATCGGCGCGGCGCCCGCGCTGGTCCTGGTACCGCTGATGATCAAGTTCCTGCCGGAGTCGGAGTCGTTCCTGGCGGCCGAGCGGTCGGCGGCGCCGAAGTCGGGCGTGCGGACGCTGTTCGCGGGCGGGCTCGTCCGGACGACGCTGGCGTTCTGGATCGCCTCGTTCATGGGCCTGCTGCTGGTGTACGGCCTGAACACCTGGCTGCCGGAGATCATGCGGCAGGCGGGCTACCCGCTCGGCGCGGCGCTGAGCCTGCTGCTGACGCTGAACGTGGGCGCCGTGGTCGGCCTGGTCGTGGCCGGGTACGTGGCGGACCGCCGGGGCATCCGCCCGTCCACGATCACCTGGTTCGGGGCGGCGGCGGTGTTCCTGGCGCTGCTGAGCGTCAAGCTGCCGAGCGCCGGCCTGTACGCCGCGGTGTTCCTGGCGGGCTGCTTCGTGTTCAGCGCCCAGGTGCTTGTTTACGCCTACGTCGGCCGGGCGTACCCGGCGGCGGGCCGGGCGACCGCTATGGGCGCCGTCGCCGGTGTGGGACGGATCGGGGCGATCTGCGGCCCGCTGCTGGGCGGCTCGCTGCTGTCGGCGGGGATCGCGTACCCGTGGGGCTTCTACGCGTTCGCGGTCGTGGGCGCGCTGGGCGCGGTGGCGGTCACGATGGTCGCGAGCCGGCCCGGGACCGAGCCGGCGGAGGCGGTGGACGTGCCGCAGGGCGCGCGAGCCTGACCGGATACATGAGCAGGGCCTCGCCTGATGGCGGGGCCCTGCGTATTTCCTGGCCTTTGCCGGGGGATGTGGAGGGTGTCCCCCACAAGGGCTCGCGGTCTAGTACGGCAGTAGGCGGCCGGTAGGGGTCCGGAGGTCGAGCGGGCTCGGTTGACGTGGAGGTTTCGGGCGCTTGACGAGCTGCTGCCGTGCCATGGTGATCATCTCCCCCGCCGGGCCGGGTGTTAACCCGTCGATCGAGCCGATGTCGCGCTCCTTTCGTACGACGCGCGCGCCGCGGGAAAGGTTCGCCGAGCTTATGTCACCGCCTCTGTCCTTTCGACCGATTTAACGGAAGGATTCTCTTGCGGAACGTAGCCGCAACGGCGCGTTCAGTGAGGAATAGGGGCGATGGCATGGCCGGATCCGGACACCGGGTGCGGCTCAGGACACCACGTCCTTGCGCTGGAAACGGCGGAACGCCAGCGCCAGCAGGACGACCGAATAGGCCACCGAGACGGCCGTCCCCTTGGCCATTCCGCTCCACTGGATCTGCGGCTGGAGGGCGTCCATCCAGGCCCACATCCAGTGGCTCGGGAGGAAGTCTCGCCAGCCGCCGAGCGCGGTGACGGCGTCCAGGATGTTGGAGACGATCACCAGCCCGACCGCGCCGCCGACCGCGCCCAGCGGCGAGTCGGTGACGACCGACAGCAGGAACGCCAGCGACGCCACCACCAGCTGGACGATCAGCGAGTAGCCGACGATGATCGCCATCCGTTCCAGGGCCGTGCCGACCGGGACGGAGCCGCCGGTGGGCAGCTCGACCGGTCCCCAGCCGAACACGACCGCGCCCGCGACCAGCGACATCAGCGGCAGCACGAGCACGGCCGCCGCCGCGTACGAGAGCGAGACGATCAGCTTCTGGCGCAGCAGCCGGGCCCGGGGGACGGGCGCGGCCAGCAGGTATCGCAGCGACGACCAGCCCGCCTCGCTGGCCACGGTGTCGCCGCAGAACAGCGCGACCGCCACCACCAGCAGGAACCCGGTCGCCACGAACAGGGCGAACAGCGCGAAGTTCAGCGCGCCGGCGGTGGCGACGTCGACCAGGCTCGGCATGCCGTCCGGGCCCATCTCGTCGCCGCCGATCTGGAACGCGGCCACCAGCACCCAGGGCAGCACCAGCAGGATCCCGAACGCCACCAGCGTGCGGCGGCGCCGGAACTGCCGCACGAACTCCACCCGCAGCGGCAGCGTCCGCCGCACCTTGTATCCGGTGCTCCGTTCGGCGGCGGCCCGTGCCGGAGTGGTCGCGGTCTCGCTCATGCCGGGTCCCCCGTACCGATGATCTCCAGGAAGGCGTCCTCCAGGCGGCGGCCGGAGGAGCCGACGATCTCCGCGACCGGGCCGGCGGCCACCCGCCGGCCCCGCGACATGACGACCGCGTGGGTGCAGGTCTGCTCGACCTCGGCGAGCAGGTGGCTGGAGACGATCACGGTTCGGCCGGCCGCCGCGTACCGGACGAGCACCTCGCGCATCTCGCGGATCTGGGGCGGGTCGAGCCCGTTGGTGGGCTCGTCCAGCACGAGCAGGTCGGGCAGGCCGAGCATCGCCTGGGCGATCGCGAGCCGCTGCCGCATGCCCTGCGAGTACGTGCGGACGGCGCGGTCCAGCGCGGAGCCGAGGTCGGCGATCGCCAGCGCCTCCTCCAGGTGCGCCTCGCCGGCGGGGCGGCCGGTGGCGCGCCAGTAGAGGTCGAGGTTGTCGCGCCCGGACAGGTGCGGCAGGAAGCCGGGGCCTTCGACGAACGAGCCCAGCCGCGACAGCACCGGCGCCCCGGGCGTGACGCGCTCGCCGAAGATGCGGATCTCGCCGGAGTCCGGGTGGATGAGGCCCATCAGCATCCGCAGCGTGGTCGTCTTGCCCGCGCCGTTCGGCCCGAGGAGGCCGAGCACCTGGCCCTTCTCGACGCGGAACGACAGGTCGGCGACCGCGAGGTGGCCGTTCTTGTACGCCTTGGTCAGCCTGTCGATCTGGAGCGGCACGCCGGCCAGCTCGGGCGAGAGGTCGTCCTTGGAACGGCGGCGCCGCACGCCGATCAGCAGCCCGGCGGCGATGGCGAGCGCGGCGGCCGGCATGCCCCAGACCCAGCCGGGCACCGGCGCCGGGGCGGCGGTCAGCCCGGGGACGGTCGGCACGGTCAGCCCGGACACCGCGGAGATCTTGTACGAGGCGGGCTTGGCCGGTGTGGCGAAGCCCATGTCGGTGGTCGACACGACGAGCCGCAGCCGGTGGCCGCGGTCGAAGCGGTAGTCCATGGCGGGCAGCGTGACCGTGGCCTCGCGGCCGTCCGCGGCGTCCTTGACGGTCAGCGGCGCGGCGATCCGGCGGGCGGGGGAGCCCTGCCGGGAGGCGGGCCCGACGTCGTACAGCTTGGCGAACAGCGGCACGTCGCCCTCGCCGGTCACCTTGATCCGCACGGTGGCGGCGCCGGTCAGCCGGAGCGGCTCGCGCAGCGGCGCGGTGTCGAAGGTGGCGGACTGGCCCGGCATGTCGACCGCGAGCTGCCCCTCGACCGCGCCCGCCGCGCCGAGATCGCCGGCGCTGCCGAGGGCGCCGAGGCCGGGCAGCGCGGAGATGGACGCCGGGGTGCCGCCGGCCGGGTTGTGGACGGTCTGCTCGCGCCCGGTGAGCGGCAGCGTCCGCGGGTTCGCGTTCAGCCCGGGGTACGTGCCGGTCCTGGCGGGCTCGACGATGACCTCCTGCGTGGAGGAGTCGATCCCGCCGGCGCGGGTCACGGTGAACGCGGCGGGCCGCTCCTCCTCGGCTTCGGGGGTACGCCCGCGCAGCCGCTCGTCGAACCAGCCGCGCACCAGGCCGCGGATCCGCTCGGTCTCGGGGTCGCCGCCGTCGTGCCCGCCCTGGAACCAGACGACCGAGACGGGCGTGCCGTTGCGGGAGATGGCGCGCGCGTTGGCGTCGGCGTGGTCGAGCGGGAAGAGCGAGTCGGCCTGCCCCTGGACGATCAGCGCGGGCGCCTTGATCCGGTCGGCGACGAGTTCGGGGCTGGAGCGCCGCAGCGTCTCGACGGCCTCCTTCGTCGGCCGGCCGGTCTCCGCGATCTCCTGGTACATCTCGCACAGGGACGGGAGGAAGCGCCCGCACGCGGAGCTGCCGTTCTCCCCGGCGCCGCTGGTGAAGAAGATCCCGGCCCACAGCTTCTTGAAGACGCCCGCGTCGGCGCCCTCGCCCGTGCCGTTCGGGAAGAGGGCGTCGGGGAGGCTGTGCCAGGTGATCTGCGGGGCGATGGCGTCCACCCGCGGGTCGTGCCCGGCGGTCATCAGCGCGATCGCGCCGCCGTACGACTCGCCCGCCATGCCGACGCGCGGGTCGCCGGGCCCGTCCAGCTGGACGTCGGGCCGCTTCGCCAGCCAGTCGATCAGCTGCCGGACGTCCTTGACCTCGTAGTCGGGCGAGTTGAGCGCGATCTCCCCGGTGGAGCGGCCGAAGCCGCGCGCCGACCAGGCCAGCACGCCGTACCCGGCGCGGGCGAGCTCCTCGGCCTCCTGCCTCACGTCGTCCTTGGAACCGCCGAACCCGTGCCCGAGCAGGACCACCGGCGCCTTCCTCTCCCCGACCGGGGAGTAGAAGGTGGTGTCCAGGCTCACCTTCCGGTCGTTCGCGGGCCCGTCGACCACGTCGATCCGCTGCGCCGCCGACCGGACGGGCTCCTCGCCGTCCGCGCCGGCGCCCCACAGCAGGCCGCCGCCCGCCAGGACCACCACCGTGCCCGCGACCGCCGTCCAGCGCGTGGCGGCACGGGTCCCGTCCCACCGTTCCCGGAGCCGTCGCGCTCCCCCCAGCCTCATGCCGGCAAGCCTATGGGTACGGGGCGCCCCGCCCCTCCGCCGTTGAGTCGATCTTCGGCGGTCCCCGCTGCGCCCGCCGCCGTATGCGCCGCCCGTCGCTTACACCCGGGGGAGTAGGGGCTCAGCCGAACGGGGCGAGCGCGGCCTCGAACATCGCCGCGACGCGCTCGGTGAGCCGCTCCGGATCGGTGGCGAGGACGGGGTCGAAGCCGGCCACCCGGCGGATCGGGCCGCCGCCCATGATGATCGTCGTGGCCAGGGTGGCGCGGGCGCGGGCCTCGGTGCCGCCGCCGAGCTGCTCGACCAGCGGCCCGATGACGAGCCGTTCCATGTGCTCGCTCAGGATCGCCTGCACCTCGGGGTTGCCGACGGAGCGGTCGAGCATCCGCGGTACGGGGCTGGCGGGGCCGCGGTACGCCTGCCGGACGAAGTGCCGGGCCAGCCGGAGGTGGAGGGGCGCGGGGTCGTCCTCGCCGAGGATGACGCGCTTCAGGACGTACTCGCCCTCCAGGACGGCGCCGAAAAGAGCCGCCTTCGACCCGAAATAACGATGCACCAGCGCGACGTTGGCATCTGCGGCGGCCGCGATCTCACGCACCGTGACGCCGTCGAAGCCGTGCTCGCCGAACAGCTCCCGGGCCGCCTCCAGCAGGCGCCCTTCGGTCGCCTCCCGGTCCCGCTTGGGCCTGGCCCTGACCTGGGATTCCGGTTCCTGGGACGCTGCCCGCCCGGTCGTGGTGTCCACCTGATCCAGCACGGCTCCAGTATCCCCCCAACTTGCAAGTAAACGCCCGACTACATAAGATACATGCAGAACACAGATAATCAATGAGCCTTCCGGGGACTGAAAGCAGGGGGCAGAGTGGCTCGGACGAGCGCGGCGGCACCGCCCGCGACGCCGGCGCCGGAACAGGCGCCACCGCGATATACGCACCGCCAGATCATGGAGATCCTGGCCGGCCTGATGATGGCCATGCTGACCTCGATGATCTCGACGTCGGTGGTCGGCACCGCACTGCCGACGATCGTCGGGGAACTCGGCGGCCAGGACCAGCTGTCCTGGGTGGCCAGCGCCACGCTGCTGACCATGACCGCCTCCACGCCGCTCTGGGGCAAGCTGTCCGACATCTTCGGGCGCAAGCTGATGTTCCAGAGCGCGCTGCTGATCTTCGTGCTGGCCTCGGTCGCCGCCGGAGCGTCGCAGGACATCGGCCAGCTGATCACCGCCCGCGCGTTCCAGGGCCTGGGCGTCGGCGGGCTGTCCGCGCTGGCGCAGGTCATCATCGGCGACGTCGTCGAGCCCCGGCAGCGCGGCCGGTACGCCGGCTACATGGGTGCCGTCTTCGGCATCTCCACCGTCGCCGGGCCGCTGCTCGGCGGCTTCCTCGTGGACGCGGACAGCCTCGGCTGGCGCTGGTGCTTCTACGTCTGCGTCCCGCTCGCCGTGATCGCGTTCATCGTGATCCAGAAGGTCCTCAAGCTGCCCAGGGTCAAGCGGGACACCCGGCTGGACGTCTTCGGCGCGTTCACCATCACCGGTGCCGCCAGCCTCGTGATGCTGCTGCTGTCGCTGGGCGGCAAGGAGTTCGAGTGGAACTCCGCGTGGACGTACGGGATGATCGCCGGCGCGGTCGTGCTGGTGATCCTGGCGGTCTTCGCCGAGCGCGGGGCGCGCGACCCGATCCTGCCGCCCCGGCTGTTCCGCAACCCGACCTTCCTGCTGACCTCGTTCGGGTCGCTGTGCATCGGCATCGCGATGTTCGGCGCGATGATCTACCTGCCGCAGTTCCTGCAGATCGTCAAGGGGATGAGCCCGACCGAGTCCGGGCTGATGACGCTGCCGCTGGTCGGCGCGATGTTCGTCACCTCGACCGTCTCCGGGCAGCTGGTGACCCGTACCGGCCGGTGGAAGATCTTCCCGGTCGTCGGGCTGGCCTGCGTCGCCGTCGCGCTCTTCATGCTGTCGCGGCTGCACACCGACTCCAGCAACCTCGTCATCGGCGTGGACATGGCCGTGCTCGGCTTCGGCATGGGCCTGACCCTGCAGATCCTGATCCTGGCCGCGCAGAACGCCGCCGCGCCCGCGGACCTGGCCGCCACCACCTCCGGCGTCTCGTTCTTCCGGAACCTCGGCGGCGCGATGGGCGTGGCCGCGTACGGGGCGATCCTCAGCAACCGGCTCGCCGCCGAGATGGAGGACCGGCTGTCCGCCGCGGGCGTCAAGGCCCCGCCCGGCGACTCCGGCGCGCTCGGCTCGCCCGACCAGATCCACGCGCTGCCCCAGCCGTTCCAGGGGATCGTGCTGGAGTCGTTCACCAAGGCGCTGGAGATGGTCTTCCTCGTCGGCATGCCGATCGCCGTGCTCGGCCTGATCGCCGTGCTGGCCCTGAAGGAGATCCCGCTGCGCGGCTCGTCGGGCCGCGGCGCCGCGGCGCCCGCCGCCGGCGGCCCCGCCCCGGTGGACGCGCCCGCCGCGGCCTCCGCGGCCGCCACGGCCGCTGCCACCGCCCAGCCCGGCCGCCACGCCCGTGGCCGCCAGGACGAACTCGTCACGGTAGGTGCCCCTGTGCCAGAAGGCATGTCACCCAACGGAAACGGCACGGCGCCGTCCATGAACGGCACCCGGCCGCTCGTCCAGGCCGAGACGGCGATGCCGCCGGTCCTCGCGTCGGCCGAGCCCCAGCAGCCGCGGGATGGCGGCGGCCTGGCGATCCGCGGGTACGCCCGCGACGGCGACGGCGCGCCCGTCCCGTCGGTGGCGCTCACCCTGATCGACGCGGGCGGGCAGCAGCTCGGCCGCGGCTTCACCGGGCCGGACGGGTCGTACACGATCGCCGCCCCCGGCCCCGGCACGTACGTGCTGATCGCGGCCACCGGGGAGCACGAGCCGCAGGCCGCGACCCTCGTGGTCGGCGACCGGCCGGTGGACTTCGACCTGCGCATGGCCGGCAGCGGGGGCCTGGCCGGCACGGTCCGCGGCGCCAACGGCGTCCCGATCGAGGGCGCGATGGTCGTGGTGACCGACGTGCGCGGCGAGGTGGTCGGCACCGGCCGCACCGGCAACGACGGCGGCTACCTGTTCAAGGACGTCGTCGCGGGGGCGTACACCCTCGCGGTCAGCGCCGCCGCGCACCGGCCGATCGCGGTCCAGGCCGAGGTCACCGGCAACGGCCGGACCGTCCAGGACGTCGACCTGCCGCCCGGCGCGCACGTCCGCGGCACGATCCGCAACGCTGCGGGCGAGCCGATCGGCGACGCCCGGGTGACGCTGGTGGACGCCGCCGGCAACGTCGTGGCGATGGTCGTCACCGGCCCGGACGGCGAGTACGCCTTCGCCGACCTGGTCGGCGGCCAGTACACCGTGATCGCCTCCGGCTACCCGCCGGTCGCGACGTCGGTGTCGCTGTCGGGCAGCGGCCGCGACGAGCACGACATGAAGCTCGGGTACCCGGACGAGTGAGCGACCCGCGCGAGGAGACGAGGACCATGGACGACGCTCGCGGGCTGCGCGGCAGCGTGCGTACCAAGGACGGCTGGGCGGTGCGCAACGCCATCGTCACCGTCACCGACCTGATGGGCCGGCAGACCGCCCGGTTCCAGGCCGGCGAGGACGGCCGGGTGGCGGGCGACCCGCTGCCCGGCGGCACCTACACGGTGATCGTGACGGCGCTGGGCTACGAGCCCGCCGCGTCCACCCTGATCGTGTCCAGCCAGGGCGCGGCCGACCTCGGGACGGTGGTGCTGTCCCGGGCCGGCGGCGCGGAGCTGCCGCCGCCCGGTATCTGGACGATCGACCCGGTGCACTCCAGCGTCGGCGCGGTCGCCCAGCACCTGGGCCTGTCCAGCGTGCGGGGCCGGTTCGGCGCGTTCGAGGGCCGGATCGAGATCGGTGACCGGGTGGAGCGCTCCCGGGTCGCGGCGCGGATCGACGCCGCGTCCATCGACACCGGCAACAAGATGCGCGACGACCACCTGCGCTCGCCGGACTTCCTGCACGTGGACGCCCACCCGGTGATCACGTACGAGGGCGACGGCCTCACCGAGACCGGCCCCGACCGGTGGACGGTGCACGGCCGGCTCACCCTGAACGGCCACACCTGCCCGGTCGACCTCGACCTGACGTACCTGGGCACGGGCCCGGACCCGTGGGGCGGCACCCGGGCGGCGTTCCGCGCCGCCACGGAGCTGAACCGCCGCGACTTCGGGATCCGCTACAGCCAGATCCTGGAGGCGGGCGTCTCGGCCGTGGGCGAGAGCCTCAAGGTCGAGATGGAGATCCAGGCCGTCCAGGGCGAATCCCTCCCGGAGGGCTGAGCGTCAACTCGTGGATCGCGCTCTGCCGATCGCGTGCGCCTGCGCCGGCGGCGCCGACGCGCGGGCCTGCTCGTCGGTCTCCATCCGGGGGGCCAGGGCTCAGCGGCCGCCCTTGAGGCTGCGGACGAGGCGGTTGGCCTCCGCGCGGTTCGAGGAGCCGGTGATGACGACCTTGCCGTCCAGGATCGGCGTGTCCACGCGGGGCACCGTGACCAGGCGCTCGCGTACGACGAAGGCGAGGTCGCGGTTCAGCGTCGCGCGGGTCAGGGTGGCGAACGCGCGCCGGTCGTTGGTGCGCAGCGTCACCGCGACGTCGTACGCGCCGCGCGTGCGGGCCCGCTGGACGCGCAGGTCGGCGACCTTGCGGATGGCGATGCCCTGGCTGAGCTGGTAGCAGGCCATCCCGGACGACGTCTGCCCGGTGATGCCCTGCGTACCGGCCGGGCACTGCCCCGGGACGGTCGCCGTGACCGGGTAGATGTGCAGGGGCGCGGCCAGCGCGACCGGCCGGGTGTGCATCGAGGACGCGATCAGCCCGCCGGTGACGGCGACGGTGGCGATCAGCAGCCCCAGCATGACGATCATGACGAGGAGCGAGGAGCGGTGCTCCCGGGCGGCCTTGTCCCGGCGGGCGGCGTTCTGCCGCTTCAGCGTGCGGCTGGCCTTGGCCTCGGCAGCGGCGCGGCGGCGCTCGGCGGCGCGGGCGCGGCGGCGCCTGGTCTCCTCGTCAGGCCCCGGGCCGAGCTGGGCGGTGTCGATGCCGACGGGCGGCAGCGGCCTGGTGACGCGCGGCGGGCCCTGCTCCGGGACCCCGGTGCCTCCCGTACCCGCACGGACCTTGTTGCGGCGCGGCATGACCCGCATCGTCACCTCCCGGCAGCATGATCTCCCAGTCTTTCAGGACGCGGAAGGCCCCCGCAGCGTTGACACGTTTTCGGGCATGCCGAAAGCCCGGCCCCCTGTGAGGGCCGGGCCTTCCGTGCGTGACGGGTCAGTCGATGCGCCAGGTGTCGCCGCTGCCGAGCAGGGCGGCCAGGTCGCCCCTGCCCTGGCTCTCGACGGCCTCCTCCACCTGGGCGCGCATCAGCTCGTCGTACGAGGGACGCTCGACCTGCCGGAAGATGCCGATCGGGGTGTGCTCGAACGCGGGCGAGTCCAGCCGCGACAGCGCGAACGCCAGCGACGGGTCCTCGTTGTGCGCGTCGTGCACCGCGATGTCGGCGGTGGACACGTCGGCGGTGTTCACCACCTCGAACGAGCCGGACGGCGTCCGGCGCAGCGCCTTCTGCCCCTCGGCGCCGAACACGATCGGCTTCCCGTGCTCAAGCCGCACCGTGATGTCGTCGCGCACCGACGCGTCCTTCAGCGGCTCGAACGCGCCGTCGTTGAAGATGTTGCAGTTCTGGTAGATCTCCACCAGCGCGGTGCCGTTGTGCTGGGCGGCCTCGCGCAGCACCGACTGGAGGTGCTTGCGGTCGGAGTCGATCGTCCGGGCGACGAACGTGCCCTCGGCGCCGAGCGCCAGCGAGATCGGGTTGAACGGGGAGTCCAGCGACCCCATCGGCGTCGACTTGGTGATCTTGCCGACCTCGGAGGTGGGCGAGTACTGGCCCTTGGTCAGCCCGTAGATCCGGTTGTTGAACAGGAGGATCTTCAGGTTGACGTTGCGGCGCAGCGCGTGGATCAGGTGGTTGCCGCCGATCGACAGCGCGTCCCCGTCCCCGGTCACCACCCACACCGACAGGTCGGGCCGGGACGAGGCAAGCCCGGTCGCGATCGCCGGCGCGCGGCCGTGGATCGAGTGGAACCCGTAGGTGTTCATGTAGTACGGGAACCGCGACGAGCAGCCGATGCCGGAGACGAACGTGATGTTCTCCCGGCGCAGCCCCAGCTCGGGCAGGAACGACTGGACGGCCGCCAGGATCGCGTAGTCCCCGCAGCCGGGGCACCAGCGCACCTCCTGGTCGGTCTTGAAGTCCTTCAGCGTCTGCTTCTGGTCGGTCTTGGGCACCAGCGACAGGGCGGTGCGGCCGTTGCCGTTGCCGTTGGCGCCGTTCACGCCGTTCTCACTCACTGTCGATCACATCCTGGATGACGCTCTCCAGCTCCTCGGCCTTGAAGGGCAGGCCGCGGACCTGGTTGTAGCCGATGACGTCGACGAGGAACCGGCCGCGCAGCAGCAGCGCGAGCTGGCCCAGGTTGATCTCCGGCACGATGACCTTGTCGTACGAGCGGAGCACCTGCTCCAGGTTCGCCGGGAACGGGTTGAGGTGGCGCAGGTGGGCCTGCGCGACCTGGTGGCCGTTGCGGCGGACGCGGCGCGCGGCGGCGGAGATCGCCCCGTACGTGCCGCCCCAGCCCAGCACCAGCACCCGGGCGGCGCCGGACGGGTCCTCGACCTCCAGCGGCGCGATGTCGTTCGCGATCCCGTCGACCTTGGCCTGGCGCAGCCGGACCATCCGGTCGTGGTTGGCCGGGTCGTAGGAGATGTTGCCCGAGCCGTCGGCCTTCTCCAGGCCGCCGATGCGGTGCTCCAGCCCCGGCGTGCCCGGGACCGCCCAGGGGCGGGCGAGGGTGTCGGGGTCGCGCTTGAA